>WGAP01000017.1 GCA_015494775.1 Flavobacteriales bacterium
GGCGGTTATACTGTAACCAAAGTGGGCACCGGCGTTTACAAAATTACGCTTACCGGTATTTCTACAAGCGATTATCACTATGTGGTCAGCGTTACTTCCGAAATCGGTGGTGGCGGCGTTCCGGTTTTTGCCGCTACGGACTATGTGTCAACAAGCGGACATCAAAACGAGTTTTACATCAAAACCTACAATTTGAGTGGCAACCTTGTGGATAACTCTTTCCATTTTGTGGTTTATAAAAAATAACAAGGATGAAAGCACTGATAACGCTAACGGCCGTGTTGTTTTACTTTACGGCCGTTGCACAAGTTGAAATAACCAAAAGTTGCATTTCCACGGGTGGAGGAACGGCTACGACTGGCAATACGGACATTGTTTCCGGTTTGGGCGAAGTGGCCGTCAACGAAGCAACACAAGGAACCGTGCATATCTCCGAGGGATTTATCAACCCGGGCACAATGGCCACGGCCGGTGTGGAAAATTATGCCCGTGGAGGATTTATGCTCCATGTATTTCCCAATCCGGCAACAGACTACATCCGGATTCAATTTGACGATGCTTGCACCTATCAAATACTGCTTTTCGATTTGCAAGGTCATGAATGGAATCGTATATCCGGGGCAGGAAAGGAAAGCACGCTGACGATTACAACCCTTCCGCCCGGGGAATATATGTTATTGGTCAAAAATCTGACGGACAAAAAGTACCGGGCATTCAAAATCATAATCTCCGATTAGCAGAATGCTGATGGTTTTTTGACAAGGGAAAGAGATGGCTGCGGTCGTCTCTTTCTTTTTTGTACCGATTCCATGTTCGTCCTTATTCCCTAACTTTGACCCATGCTTATCCGTTGGTTTTGGCTCGGTTTGTTAGGGATATTGCCGGCAAATGCCCAGCAGGCCTATTATGTTTCGCCGGCCGGCAGTGACGGAGGCGACGGCTCCGCCGCATCGCCCTGGCAACATATCGGCTATGCACTCCGGCAACTTCGGAGCGGGGATACACTTTTGCTCATGGACGGCGTTTATAACGAAAAAATCGAAATTCCCCGGTCGAATTTGACTATCCGTGCGCTTCATCCGCGCGCGGCCGTTCTCGACGGTACGGGATTGACCCGTGACGAAGCGATGATACGCATTGAAAACCTGGATGATATTCGCATCCAAGGGCTTGAAATCCGGAATAATGTGATGAACGATGCCATAGGCATTTACATCGGCGGAAGCGGACATAGCATCAGTGTGAGCGATTGCTACATTCACGATATTCATTTTTCGGCCGACCCGCAGGCAGCGGTCAACGAGCAAACCAATGCGCAGGGAATCATTGTTTACGGGACCGACACAACGGCCTGTTCAGGCATTTACATCACGGGAAACGAGTTGGCTCATTGCCGCTTGGGTTACAGCGAAGGTATTGCGCTCAACGGTAATGTGGAAAATTTTGTTGTAGCCGATAATTACGTACATCACCTGACCAATATCGGAATTGATATTATTGGCGGCGAAGAAACTTGCCCCGTGGACAGCTTGGATGTGGCCCGCAACGGCCTGGTAGCCGGAAACCGTGTGGAATATTGCCTGTCGGCTTACGATTCATCGGCCGGTATTTATGTGGACGGCGGCCATAACGTGCGCATTTTTTACAACCGGTGTGCCCACAACAACTACGGGATTGAAGTGGGCTGCGAAAATAGGGGAAAAGAAGCCCGGAATATTGTTGTACGGAATAATTTCCTGCTACGAAATACCGAAACGGGCTTGGCCCTGGGCGGTTACGACTATCCCGGCGGGTCGGGTAAAGTGCGCGATTGCGAAATAGCCAACAATACTTTTTGGATGAACGATAGCTTGCAAACCGGGTCCGGCTCCCTTTTTCTTACTTATGCCGAAAATTGCCGTTTGCAAAACAATCTTTTCGTAACCGATACCGATGACCTGCTCTATGCCGAAAACGAACAACCGGGCTTGGTGATGGATTACAATCTTTATTACGATACGGACGGCGACGATACCGACAACGGCTTTGATTTCGACGGAACCGCCTATACCGGATTGGCCGGTTTTCGTAGCGGAACGGGATTGGAAATTCACGGATTTTATGCCAACCCCCGGTTGCAAACCGACAGCACCGGTCTTCCGCGGCTTACGGAAAATTCGCCCGTCAACACCGGCAATCCCACCTATGAACCGCTGACGGGCGAAACGGATTTTTTCGGACGGACACGCGTGGTGGGCGCGGCCGTGGATAACGGGGCGGAGGAGTGGCAGGATTTGGAGCAGAACACTACCTCAACGGATTTTAAGGTTTATCCCAATCCCTTTGACAATATCCTTTTTCTGCCGGCGGGGGTTCGTTTCCGTTTTCGCTTGTTCGACGCAAGCGGACGACGGCTCCTGCAAGGGACGGCCGAAAATTTCCTGCGTACCGGATACTTGTCGCGCGGTGTTTATTGGCTGCAACTTACCCGAATGAGCGACGGGCGTAAGGAAGTCATTCCGCTTATTCGCAGGTAGTATTTATTCCGCTACAATTTTTACGGTATTAGTTGGATCTTTTCAAAAGCGGGGAAAAAAAATTCTTCCCGATACCGAGGATTTCGGAAATGTTTATTATCAAATAATTATTGGCTTTCGTTTTCCTGCATTCCGGCCCACATCAGGTAGTGTTTGATAAAATCGTCGATTTCGCCGTTCAAAACGGCCTCGGCATTGGTGGTTTCGTAGCCCGAACGCAGGTCTTTGACCAGTTTGTAGGGGTGCAGCACGTAGTTGCGGATTTGAGAGCCCCATTCGATTTTTTTCTTGGCTGCTTCGATTTTGTCGCGTTCTTCGAGGCGTTTTTGCATTTCCAGCTGGTAAAGCCGCGATTTGAGCATTTGCAAGGCCTTTTCGCGGTTTTGTTGTTGGGAGCGGGTTTCCTGGCATTCGACCACAATGTCGGTGGGTTTGTGTTTGACGCGCACGGCGGTTTCCACCTTGTTGACGTGCTGGCCGCCCGCCCCACTCGACCGGAAAGTCCACCATTCCAGGTCGGCGGGGTTGATTTGAATGTCGATGTCGTCGTCCACCAAAGGATAGGCATAGACCGAAGCGAAGGACGTGTGCCGTCGGGCGTTGCTGTCGAAGGGGGAGATGCGCACCAGGCGGTGGACACCGTTTTCGCCTTTGAGGTAGCCGTAGGCATAATCGCCTTCGATTTCGAGCGTAACGCTTTTGATGCCGGCCACTTCGCCGGGCAGGCGGTTGAGTTCCTTGACCTTGTAACCCTTTTTCTCGGCCCAGAGCAAATACATACGGTAGAGCATTTCGGTCCAGTCGTTGCTTTCGGTGCCGCCGGCGCCGGACGTAATTTGTAAAACCGCACTGTTGGGGTCGGCTTCGTCGGAGAGCATATTGCGGAATTCCAAATCTTCGACAAATTGCAGGGCTTGGCGGTAGGCGTTTTCCACATCGGCTTCGCCGGCTTCGCCCTCCTTGTACATTTCCCACATCACCTCGGCATCGTCGGTCAATGACAGGGCTTTGTTGTAATCCTCCACCCAACGTTTGAGCCCTTTGAGCCGCGCTAAAATCTTTTTGGCCTTTTGGGGGTCGTTCCACAGGTCGGGGGCGGCGCTTTGATCCTCCAAATTGCGGATGTCGATCAATTTGCGTTCAATGGCCAGGTATTTATGTAAATCCTCGACGCGTTTGCGCAGGTTTTTGATGTCGGCGTGTGTAATCATCGATGAAGTTTGGGATGTCAAAAATAACGAAAAGCGGCGGATGAGAAAAA
>WGAP01000018.1 GCA_015494775.1 Flavobacteriales bacterium
CGTGATCGGCGGACAGCGTTTCGAGATTACCGATACCTATCGAGAGAATGTACGGGAGATATTGAAAGAATATTACATTATGTAAAAAAAAGGCGGGCTTTCGGGCCCGCCTTTTGTTTCACATGATTTTTTTTCGCTCGTATTTCCGTACTGACCATGCTGCAAACCAGTAGGTCAGTAGGATCATCAGGGGCCATGCCAAATAATTCAATAATCCGTAGAGTGTCATAGCGATTTGTTTTTTTTTGATTAATAAACGTGTTCTTCGGTTTTCAATTCCGCCGTATCGATTTTTGTTTTGTCCAGTGTTTTCCAAGCCCAAATCATGTATGCCGCCACAAAGGGTACAAGCAAGGAAACATAGGACATCACCACCAGGGTAAAACGGCTGGAAGAGCTATTGGCTATGGTGAGCGAACTTTGCCAGTCCAGATTGGACGGATAGAATGGACTTCCGGTCAATCCGGCCCAGAGCAAAATGCCCATCACGGCCAATACCGTTCCTGCACCCAACCATCCGAAGGCGCGACTCGTATCGCGGAACAGCGCCACATAAAATCCGTAGAGCACCAAAACAACTCCGATCAACAGGATTATGAGTACAACGGGGTGTTCCATCAAATGGCGGGCATATATGGCCCCGGCCCTGTATATTTTGCCGTCGGCGCCTACACCAAATCCGTTATAGAACAAAATACCGGCCAACCAAGTAAGGAAAAATACCAAAAAGGCCGGAACGGTACGTCGAAGGCATTTTTTTGCCTTGGTTACCAGTTGCTCGTCTTTGACCATGCGAATAACATAGAGCAAAGCCAAATTACGCACCAGGCAAAAAACGGCCAATCCCAAGGCAATATTCCACAAAAAGGCGGCCCCGTCCGTGTTCCAAAGAGCTTCGAGCCCATGCCAAGCGGTTCCCCAACGTGAAATAACCACACTTTGGCTTGTACCCATGCGTACCAAGGCCTCTTTTTGCACCGTAAACGGACTGCCCGTAAAAAAGGTGGAAACGGCAATGCCTATCAGCAAAGGGGCAATGATGCCGTTGAGCACCAGGAAAAATTCATAGGTTCGGGTGCCCAGGACTTTTTTATCCCTGCGCCTGAATTCATAGGAAACCGCTTGAACGATAAAGGCGAACAGAATGATCATCCATACCCAATAGGCACCACCAAAGCTGGTGGAATAAAACAATGGGAACGATGCAAATAATGCGCCGCCGAATACAACCAAGGTCGTAAAGGTCATTTCCCATTTGTGTCCGAACAGATTGATAAGCACGGTTTTTTGGTCTTCGTTCTCCGCCAATTTGGGAAACAGGGTTTGTCCGCCTTGGACCAACATCAGGAAAACTAATATTCCGCCAATGACGGATACCAATATCCACCAATAAACTTGTAATGAGTGATATGACATTGCTTCAAACATGATTGACAATTTTTTTAAGTTAATGATCGAAACCTTTGCGAATAGCGCCGGTCATGATTTTGATTTCGGCAATCAAAAGGGCCGTAAAAACCACAAAGAACAAGAAAAAGGTGATAATCACGCCCGAACTTTCGATGTGCGATACCGCCACTTGGGCCGGCATTAAGTCCTGAATTACCCATGGTTGACGTCCGGCTTCGGCCACCACCCAACCCAATTCCTGGGCGATGAAGCCCAACGGGAAGCTGATGACCGCCAAGCGAAGCAAGGTCTTATTGGTTTCTAACTTGCGCTTGAACAAAGCATAATATAACCAAACGAACAATATCAGAAACCAAGTACCCAAAATAACCATGGTGTGGAAGGAGAAAAAGCTGATGGTAACCGGCGGTACCAGTGCCTCGGGATGATTTTCGTCGAAATAGCCATAGCCGAAATCCTTGAAGTGGGCTTTGAAAAGTTCCAATTGCTTGGCGGCTTCGTCATTATTACCCGCCTTTTTGGCCTTTTTGTAGGCCGCCAGGGCGTTAATGGCGATTTTTCCGCTACGAATTC
This sequence comes from Flavobacteriales bacterium, assembly GCA_015494775.1. GTDB lineage: Bacteria > Bacteroidota > Bacteroidia > Flavobacteriales > Flavobacteriaceae > JAADED01. The sequence goes on from WGAP01000018.1 coordinate 1,984, forward strand.
GTTCCTTGTACGAAGGAATACCCTCCTTATCATTTCCATAAACCAAATCCTTGACCCCGGGCACAAAGGCATGCGGGTCATTGAAGGCCAAAATCGACAGCCCGTAAGGAATTTCAAAACCTTTGATATGAACATCCAATTGGTCTTTGCCTTTAAGGTCATCGGCCATGGATTTGAGCAAACCACCTTTGCGCACATTGGGCGTTCCGATGGCTATAAGCGGTGCACCACGCGACCCGCGTTGCAATCCTTCCATGGCGGCCAATTTCATGGGTTGGTAACGGGCCACTTGCTTGGCCGAACCGTCGCCGGTAACGATGGTACCGATGATGGACAAAAGTCCGAACGCCGATGCCACCAATATGCTGTATTTGGCCTGTTCGCGATGACGCTTTTTGAGTAGATACCAGGCACTTACGGCCACAACGAACAATGCCGAGAATGTGTAGGCCGAAAAAACCGTGTGTACAAATTTGTTCACCGATACCGGATTGAACAGCACATTGGCAAAACTGAGCATTTCGTTACGCATGGTGTCGGGATTGAAATGCATACCCACGGGATTTTGCATCCATCCGTTGGCCACCAATATCCACAAGGCCGACAAATTGGTTCCTATGGCCGTGAGCCAGGTGGCCCACAAATGAACTTTGCGGCTCACCTTGTTCCAACCGAAAAACATAATGGCCACAAAAGTAGATTCCAGGAAAAATGCCATAATACCTTCAATGGCCAAGGGTGCGCCGAATATATCACCCACAAACCACGAATAATTCGACCAGTTGGTTCCAAACTCAAATTCCAGGATAATACCCGTAGCCACGCCAATGGCAAAGTTGATGCCGAAAAGTTTCATCCAAAACTTTTCGATACGTAACCACTTTTCATCCCCGGTTTTGTAGTAAATGGTTTCCATAATTGCCAAGATAAACGACAATCCCAGCGTCAAAGGGACGAAAATCCAGTGATACAAAGCCGTCAGCGCAAATTGCGCGCGCGACCAATCTACTGTTGCCCAGTGTGTTGCATTCATAATATTGAATTTTATTTATTGATTTCCGGGTAAAAGGTTTTGTTCCACATATTGAATCCGCTCGCGATCGGAATGGAATTTTTCTTTCAAAATGTCGGGAAAAAAGAATACTTTCAGTACGGCGAACATGATGAACAGTTTAATCAGGATGATGAACCATAATTTTCGCCCGTCGGCCGAAAGATTTCGAAAACCTTCGTAGTAAAAATTCCATATTTTCCGTAACATAATTCGTTAATTACAGGTATGCGAAGTACGTCAAAATGCATACCAAACCCATCTGAAAGCTATCAAAAAAATTTATACTAACTATTTTAATTTCAACTATATACAATAGTTTCATTATTTTGAAACCGGCATTACCCAAAAAACTTTATTTGAATTTATTCTAAACAAAACATAAACACTTTTTTGGCTAATTCCTGCCAAAACGGCAAGGCCCGTTTTTATGTACATCTGACAATTAGTCAAGGAAAAAAATGGCGATTTTCGAAAAATAGCGGATATTTCTCATTATTTTTATTTGGGCGCCTCCCCGGACATCGCTTCGCGATGCCGGGGCCGCGTGCTCCGCTCCTATCTTGCTTGCATCCGGCGGTTTTTGTAGGGCCGGCGCCGTGGTCTCTTGCGCTGCGAGCCCCCGGCGCCGGCACAAAAACATACGCCGGCTGCTGCACAAGGATACCACTGCGCCCGCTGGCGCGGTAAAGTGCGGGGCGCCGGCGACTGAGCGGGTGTATTGAAGGCTCCGGCCGGTCATTTCGATACAATTTTTGCTACGCAAAAATCACTCAATGACCTCCAAAACAGGTGCCTGAGTGCTGCACCGAAGGTGCAGTGTATCGAAGGTGCCGGCCGGTCAACACGGTCGCTCCGATAAAAATCAACTCAAAATTAAGAACTCATAACTAAATCCGCGCCAGGGATGGGAGCGGTTATGCGCGGGCGGCGCGCCGCAGGCCTGCCGTGGCAGCGGGGCGACCAGCGGGGAGCCACGTCCGCCACGCTTGCAGGGCAAGAGCGGGCCGCCCGCGCATTTAAGCGGACAGCCCGGCGGGCGCCACGTGAGATCCTGCAAGCGAAAGGCCGCTCCGCCGGCCGAAGCGCTTGCAGCGGCCCCGCCGCGGCGCCGAAGGCGCCGGCGAATTGCCAAAGGCAAGTCGCGCGGGCATTCGCCCGCCGGCGGGGCCCCGAATGTGAGCGCCCGGGCGCCCAAATAATAAATCAATCAATCCCTTATACGCAAATCCAAGCGGAAACGGGTGCCGGAAATATGTACTTTACATTCGTCGAAATGCGGCGGTCCGAAATGAAACCCCGGCCGTCCCGAAAGTGCCAAAGGTTCCGACGGAATGCCCAACCAATTGCGGTCGATACGGCCGTTGCCGTTGGTATCCACATACACGGCAAAGGCATAGTCGCCGGGCGGTAATTCCAACTTAAACGGCTGGACATGGGCGGCGTTGAAACGCAAGCGCGCTACGGCTTTATCGGGATGCACCGGAAAATCTTCGGCATTGTCATACACATACACAAACACCGTTCCGTGCAGGCCTTCCAGTCCGTGAAGGTATAAATCCACCTTTACGTTCTTGGAGCCGGCAAGCAGGAATTGAAGCAAACCGATAAATAACACCATCCATTTCATAAGGGCAAAGATAAGGCAAGGGGATTGAAAAAAGATTAGTATTTTTGACCGAAAAACCCGAAAATTATGGCTTACAACTTACTGAAAGGAAAAAAAGGAATTATTTTCGGCGCCTTGGATGAAAATTCCATCGCTTGGAAAGTGGCCGAAAAGGCCTACGAAGAAGGTGCCCGTTTTGTACTGACCAATGCGCCGGTGGCCATGCGTATGGGCGCCATCAACCAATTGGCCGAAAAGACCGAAAGCACCGTTATCCCGGCCGATGCCACTTCGTTGGAAGACCTGGAAAACCTGATCGACAAGTCGATGGAAATCCTGGGCGGGAAATTGGATTTTGTGCTGCATTCTATCGGGATGTCGGTCAATGTGCGTAAGAACCGTCCCTACACCAACTTGCGCTACGATTGGCTGGAAAAAGGATGGGACGTGTCGGCCGTTTCGTTTCACAAGCTGATGCAATTGCTCTACAACAAGGAAGCCATGAACGAGTGGGGTTCCATTGTGGCCTACACCTACATTGCCGCCCAACGCGTCTTTCCCGACTACAATGACATGGCCGACAACAAGGCCTACCTGGAAAGCATTGCGCGTAATTTCGGCTATTGGTTCGGCAAAAAATTCAAGGTACGCGTCAATACGGTATCGCAATCGCCCACGCCCACCACGGCGGGCAAAGGCGTAAAAAGCTTTGAAACCTTTATGAAATACGCCGAAATGATGTCACCCTTGGGCAACGCCACGGCCGAAGATTGCGCCAACTATACCATTGCCCTGTTCTCCGACCTTACGCGTAAGGTAACCATGCAAAATCTGTATCACGACGGCGGATTTTCCACCACAGGCGTATCCAAGGAAATCATGGATATTTTTACCGATAGTGAGGGGTAA
>WGAP01000019.1 GCA_015494775.1 Flavobacteriales bacterium
GACGAGCACGATACACGAAAAAATATTTTGAAATTCGTCTCTTTTGACAAACAGACCTTGCAACCCGGAACGATTGATTCGGTACCTCCCTCAAAAGGTTTGCAAGTGCATGTGGAAAGTATGGCCAAAGTGGGCATAAAAACCGACGGTACACTTATCGCCGTTTACCGCAAACGGTTACCGAATGACCATTCACGTTTTGGCGGTATCATGTTTTATTCCATTTCCAAGGATGACGGGAAAACCTGGTCGCCCGAGCACCGTTTGGTAGCCGATACCACTTCCACCAGTCAATCCTTTTATGATATCGCACTGCTACCCAATGGTAATATGGGTCTAACTTGGTTGGACAGTCGTAGCAAGCGAAGGGGAAAAACCCTCTATTTTGCCCAAACCGATAATAAAAATTTGTTCACCGAACAAAAACCCGTGGCTTTTTCCACTTGTGAATGTTGCCGGACGGATTTATTTGTGGATCCGCGCGGACAAATACATATTGCTTACCGCAATATGATTGAACCCGACGAGCCCGGATTTGACGGGAAGGGAACTACCGAAATTCGTGATATGTATTACCTGCAATCGAATGATACGGCCAAAACATTCACCAAGCCCATTCCTATCAGTAGAGACAATTGGCACATTTACGGATGCCCGCATACCGGCCCTTCATTGGCCTTCAACGGCGATAAAATCGGCGTCATTTGGTTTACGGCGGCCAAACATCAGCCGGGGTTATTCTTTACCACCAAAATCAACAATAATGGTTTTGCGGTACGGAAAAAAATAACAGCCGAAGGAAGACATCCGCAAATGATCGGATTCAATGGCAGGTTTTATGCCGTTTACGAGGCCTATTATGAGACAGGTGGAAAGGGTTACTATAAAATTATGCTGGATGTGATTTTACCCTATGGTCGGCATCGGGCTTATGAAATTAGTCCTCCGCTGACGCAAAACAACCACCCGGTACTTACCCGTATTGGTAAAGACAAAATCCTGGTGGTATGGGTCAATACCGATACGCGTCATCCTAAAATAATGTACCGCGTACTGAATACACGTGATTTTACGGCAAACAATGAAGATATTCCTACTATGAAGCCGCAATAAAAGTGCAATTTATCACGCGGGAAAAGGCCGGCGGCTGAGTGCTGCGAACGCAGTGAGCAGTGTATCGAAGCCCCGGCCGGCCGGTCATTTCGATACAATTTTTGCTACGCAAAAATCACTCAATGACCTCCCAAACAGGTACCTGAGTGCTGCGCCAAAGGTGCAGTATATCGAAGGCAGCGGCATCCAACACGGTCGCTTCGATACAATTTTGCTTCGCAAAATCACTCAGCGACCTACAAAACAGGTTCCTGAGTGCCGGTCGCTTCGATAAAAATCAACTCAAAACTAAGAACTCAAAACTCATAACTAAATTTGCGCCAGGGATGGGAGCGGTTATGCGGGGGCGGCGCGCCGTAGGCCTGCCGTGGCGGCGGGGCGACCGGCAGGAAGCCACGCCCGCCACGCCCACAGGGCAAGAGCGGGCCGCCCGCGCATTTGAGCGGACAGCCCGATGGCTGCCACGTGATTGCGCCGCGGTGCAAACAATCGTGAAGCAACGCGGCTTGCAAGAACGTGAGCAGCCAGGCGCCCAAAAAAAATTTATCCCTTATTTCCTTTACTCAAACTGCGGGCTATGCGTGCCGCAGCCCGGGCATTGGCTTTGAGCAGGGCCAAGTTGGCTTGCAAACTGCGGCCGCCGGTCAGTTCCTTGATGCGGGCAAGCAAAAACGGCGTGATGTCCTTGCCGTGAACGCCCGCGTCGGCTTGCATTTGCAGGGCGCGGGCAATGTGCGCCTCCATTCGGTCAAAGGGGATTTGCTCGGCTTCGGGCACCGGATGTGCCAGCAAAAGGCCGGTGTCGATGTTCAGCCGGAAGTGCGCATCAATCAGTCGGGCCGCTTCGGCTTCGTCCGTCACGCTTTGGTGAAGGCGATGGCCGCTGCGGCGCGAATAAAAGGCCGGAAATTCGTCCGTCCCCAGGCCCACCACCGGAACGCCCAGGGATTCCAGCATTTCCAATGTGGCACCGATGTCCAGGATGGATTTTACCCCGCTGGCCACCACGGCCACGGGCGTACGGGTCAGTTCGTACAAATCGGCCGAAATGTCGAAACTTTCACGTGCCTCGCGATGTACGCCGCCAATGCCGCCGGTACTGAAAATCCGTATGCCCGCCCGGTGTGCGATCCACATGGTGGCGGCCACGGTGGTGGCTCCGTTCATCCGGCGGGCGACCACATAGCTCAAATCCCGGCGGCTTACCTTCAACACGGGTTCCCGCTTCCGGGCCAGGCGGTCGATGTCCGCTTCGGTCAGGCCGACCTTGATGCGTCCGTCGATGATGGCTATGGTGGCCGGTTCGGTGCCTTCGGCCCGGACGATGGCTTCGGTTTCCAAGGCCAATTGCTTGTTATCGGGCCAGGGAAGGCCGTGGGATATGACGGTGGACTCCAAGGCCACCACGGGATTGCCGGCTTCCAGGGCTTGCGCTACGGGCGGCGCTATATCGAATAAGGTTTTCACGCTTGATGCAATTTTTCCAAAATGGCTTCGGGGGACATTTTATCGGACACCACGCGTTCGCTTTGTACGGTAAGGCCGGCGGCAATAAGTCCCGCACGGGCGATTAAATCTGGTTCCCATCCTTGGATAAACCCGAACAAAACGCCCGACAGAAAAGCATCGCCGGCTCCGATGGTGTTGAGTACCTTGGCGGGTACGGGCGGTTGGTAACGAATATCGTTGCCGTGACCGTATATCACGCCTTCTTTGCCCAGCGTGATAAACACATGCTTTACGCCTTCGTCCAGGAAGTAATGCACCATGTCTTCGTAGCGGGATTCGCGTGCCGAAAGGCCGGTAAGCACTTCGGCCTCAATGAGGTTGGTTTTCAGAATATGCAATTGACCCAAAACCGGTTCGGCCCGTTTGGCTTTGTCGCCCGACACGGTGTCGAGCACCCATTTGCGGTCGGGGTAGCGGTTGACCAAATAATCCAAAACCGAAGCGGGAAAATTGGTTTCGAGCACCGCATAATCAGCCGATTGCAACGAAGGGAAATCCCGTTGGAAAAGGGCGGGCGTCAATTTGTCGTAGATACGCATATCGGCAATGGCCACGGCCAAATCGTTGTTGCGGTTGAGTACAGCCGAAAAGACCGCCGACGAGTATTCGGGAACAAGCAGGGATTCGTCCAAAGAAATTCCCAAACTTCGGGAATGTTCGGTAAGGAAGGTGCGGAAAAAATCATCGCCGAAGGCACTTACCAGGGAAACTTTTTGGCCCAGGCGTGCCAGGTTTTCGGCAATGTTGCGGCCCACGCCGCCCGGAAGCATGCGTATCATGCCTTTGTTGGAATCGTTGAAGGCCAAGCCCTCCTGCGGGAAGCCCACCAAATCGGTGTTGGCGGCACCGAAAACCGTTACCGTAGCCCGTTTGATGTTCATCGATAAAAAATTTGAGTAAATTTACACGAAATATTTCGAAGGTGGGTAAGGAGAAATTCAAACGGATTTTCGGGCCCGGCAAGGCATTGATAGCCATGATTCATACGGCGGCATCGCCGGGGGCACCATTGCATCGCCTGCCGGTGGACGAAATTGTAGGCCGCGCCTTGGACGAAGCCGGAATCTATGCCGCCGAAGGCGTGGATGCCCTGATGATTGAAAATATGCATGATGTTCCTTACCTCAAACGGAATACCGGCCCCGAGCTAACGGCGTTGATGACGCGCATTGCCACCGAAATCAAAAGCCGGTTTGACCTTCCTTTGGGCATTCAAATCCTGGCGGGGGCCAACCGTCAGGCCTTGGCGGCGGCCTTGATTTCAGGTGCCGATTTTATCCGGGCCGAGGGCTTGGTATTCGGTCATCTGGCTGACGAAGGTTATATGGATTCCGATGCCGCCGAATTGCTCCGCTACCGAAAACACATAGGCGCGGAACATATTGCCGTGTTTGCCGACATCAAAAAGAAACATGCTTCGCACGCCGTTACGGCCGACGTGGATTTGGAACAAACGGCGCATACCGCCGCTTTTTTTCTGGCCGACGGGTTGATTGTTACGGGAACCGCCACGGGTCGTCCGGCCACCCCGGCGGATGTGGAAGCCGTGCATCCGGCGGGTTTGCCCGTTTTGGTAGGTTCGGGAATAACGGCCGATAATTTGGCGGATTATTATCCCTTGGCCGACGGGTTTATTGTGGGGTCCTACTTCAAACGAAACGGCCATTGGGCCAATGATTTGGACAGGGAACGCATCCGGCGGTTGGTTACACGAAAAAAAACGCTTGATGACAATGTTTAAAACCCGGTTTTGGCAACGGCGCATCAATAAATTGCAGGGTAAATTAAGTCCGGCAAGCTTTCCGCCCGAGGCGGCATTGATATTGACCGACAATCCCGATATTCCCGACGAGGAATTTATCAAAAAATTTGCATCGCTTACCGCCATCGACCGGGCCGATATCGAAATTGTTTTTGTGGACAAAGCCGAACATCCGCGTTTTTTTGATTTGCAACCCAAGCAAATGGATTTTTGGGGAAATATCAAGGATCAAAACATGCGTAAATTATTCCAACGACCGGGACTTTTGCTTTTGGATTTGATGCGGCATGATACGCTTTTCAAAACCCTGGTTTCGGTTCACGTAAGTCCAGCATTTCGTATAGGTATCGAGGATAAGCCGGAATGGTTCGATTGGGTAATTATTCAACGGGATTTTTCGGGGGATGAGTTTTTGAACGAACTGGGCAAGTACTGGCATTCACTCGTCTAAGTCCCAATCCTCCCAATCTTCGTCCAAAAAATCTTCCAATTGCCGCCTGTCTTTTTTGGTGGGGCGCCCCGTACCTTTCTGACGATAGTACAATTGGGCCCGACGCGCCAATTCCACATGACGGAAGGCTTCGGGAGGCGTGGTATCTTTGACGTAGAGCGGAATCAATTTGGCGCCAATGCGGTTACCGGGCAAATTCAGGACTTCCAATTGATATTCCACCTGATTCTTGCGAAGGGTGATTTTGTCGCCCGGAAAGACTTCCTTGGCCGGTTTGGCCGAGATGCCGTTGATTTGCACATGATGTTTTTTACAGGCCTCGGCGGCTTGGTTTCGCGTTTTAAAATAACGTACGGCCCACAAATATTTGTCAATCCGCATAAATCGGCATTATTTTTGCTATAAAATTAGGCAAAATTGCTAACTTGCACCCGTAAAAAATACCTCATGAAACGACCTTGGATTTTGCCGAACATATTGCTCGTTTTTTTTCTATTGCTGACCGCTTCCCATTGCAAGAAAAAAAAAGGAAGTGAAAAATTTAAGGAAAGAGACCGCCAAGAACAATATCTTCAACACGAAAAAGACAGCATTTATAACTTCCTAAGGACGCATACGTATATTGTGGATTACGAACAAAACGTTCATTTTTCGGAAGCGGCCCCCGGACAAACCCGCCTGATTGATGTGGTGGATAGCATCACCGTGCCCGACAGTTCCTACGACGGATTGGACTATACGGTTTATTATTTAAAACTTAGCCAAGGAGTGGGGGATTCCATTACCACTTGTGATCAGGTTTTGTATAGCACCACTTTATGGGATATTACGGGGCGCCAATTTATCTATCGTGATCATCAACATCCGTCATGGACTATGGTTTATAAACCCGTTGTCGCGGGCATCCAAATAATCGGAATGCGGGATATTTTCGATAGGGTTAATGGGGGGAACTATCATGAAAATAACGACGGGACGGTGGAATTCTCGAATTTTGGAAATATTGTTGCCTTTTTGCCTTCGGGTTTGGCACAATTCGGCAAATCCATTGATTTGGGAAATGGCGACTACATACCGGCCTATACCCCTTTGATTGTTCAGGTGCATGCATTGTACGTAAACACCGATATCGATGAAGATCATGTGCCTAACGTAGTGGAAGACCTCAATGGAAACGGAAATCCTTATGATGACGATACCGATAAAGAAAAAGAAGACGAGACAACGGGCATACATCGACCGAACTTCTCCGACCCCGACGACGACGGTGATTTCCTTAGAACCAAAGACGAAGACCCCAACGGCAACGGCGACCCCACCGACGATGATAGCGACGGCGACGGGGTGCCCGATTATCTGGATGCGGATACCCATTAAATTTAGTTGAAATGAGCAAAGGTTTATACATCACGACCATCGAGCCCAACGGCGGCAAATCGGTGGTCAGTTTGGGATTGATGAACGAATTACTTTCACGCGCTACGCGCGTGGCCTATTTCCGCCCCATTATTCCGGCCGGCAAAAAAGATAACCACATCCTGACGATGCTGGATTATTTCAAACTCGACCAAAAATACGAAGACGCCTTTGCACTTACGCGTTCGCAAGTGGTGCAATTGCTCAACAACAATCAGGAAGATAAAATCCTCGAAGCGATTATCCGCAAGTACAGGCAACTGGAAAAAAAACACGATTTTATCCTGGTCGAAGGCAGCGATTTTAGCGGCGAAACTTCGATGATCGAATTTGAAATCAACATCAAAATCGCCTCCAACCTGTCGGTGCCCGCGCTGATTGTGGGGAGCGGTATCGGCAAAACCATGGAAGAATTTGCCGGAAACGTGCAATTGGCCTACGACGGTTTCGAAGAAAAGGATGTCAAAGTCATTGCCCTGATTGCCAACAAGGTTTTGTCCAAAAATATTCCCGCGGTTGTCAAACGATTAAAGAAAATCGTCAAACGGCATACCTACGTGGCGGCCATTCCGCGGGACGAACTATTGTCGCACCCCAGCATGTTTGACATCATCCGCACTTTCGATGCCGAAATCCTGACGGGCGAAAACCAACTGGGTCGCGACATACGGCAAGTGGCCGTAGGTGCCATGCAAATGCGTCATTTTTTGAAATTTATCAAAGACAAAACCCTGGTCATTACCCCGGGCGACCGGCACGATTTGATTTTGGCGGCCCTCCAAGCCGATAAATCGTTCAACTATCCGTCCATTTCGGGCATTGTGCTTTCGGGCGGACTCAAACCGGCCAAACCGGTGTTGAAACTCATCGAAGGCGTCAATACGCACGTACCCGTGCTGAGCGTCAAGCCGCAGACCTATGAGGTGGCTACGCGCATCAAAAATATGAAGGTGCAAATCAACCCGGGTGATACGAAAAAAATTCTGCGGGCCATCCGGCTGTTCAAAAAACACGTGGATTCGCGGGTGATTTTGGACAAATTGGTCCGTTTCAAAACCGACCGGATTACACCGGGCGCTTTCCTTTATAATTTGGAAGAATTGGCCGGACACAAAAAAATGCGCATCGTGCTGCCCGAAGCCACCGAACCGCGCGTGTTGCGTGCCGCTTGCAAGGTCTTGGAGCGCGATTTGGCCGACATTATCCTTCTGGGCAAACCCGGGGCCATCAAAGAAACGGCACGGGCCAACGGCATCCGGCTCGATTGGGACAAAGTGAAAATCATCGACCCCGAAACTTCGGAACTGACCGATAAATATGCCCGTAAAATATACGAACTCCGCAAGCACAAAGGCATCAACGAAGCCATGGCCCACGACTTGGCCACCGACGGCGCCTATTTCGGTACCATGATGGTTCGCGAAGGCGATGCCGACGGCATGGTTTCCGGCGCCGTACACACCACGGCCCACACCATCAAACCGGCCTTGCAATTGATCAAAACCAAGCCGGGTAATCATTTCGTTACTTCCACCTTTTTTATGGCCTTGCCCGACCGCGTGTCGGCTTTTGCCGACTGCGCCATTGTGCCCAATCCCGATGCCGAACAACTGGCCGAAATTGCTGTTCAAACCGCCGATGCGGCCAAGGATTTCGGTATCAATCCGCGCGTGGCCATGCTCAGCTATTCCTCGGGAAGTTCGGGCAAGGGTGCCGATGTGGAAAAGGTGCGTAAAGCCACCGAATTGGTCAAACGCCAACGTCCCGACTTGCTCGTGGAAGGTCCCATCCAATACGATGCGGCGGTAGATCCCGAAGTGGGACGCAAAAAAATGCCCGATTCGCCCGTGGCCGGACGCGCCAACGTGCTGATTTTCCCCGACCTGAACACGGGCAACAATACCTACAAGGCCGTGCAGCGCGAAACCGGCGCCTTGGCCATAGGCCCCATGCTTTTAGGGCTCAAAAAGCCGGTCAACGACCTGAGCCGCGGCGCTACGGTGGATGATATTTACAACACCATTTTGCTTACCTCCATCCAGGCGCAACGGAATGATAATGAAGCGGAATCCAAGCCGAAAAACAAGAAAAAACAAACTGCGGTTTGACAAAACAAAATAAATCGCTTATCTTTATTTTTCATTTAAAAAAATTATAGAAGATGTGGAATAATCGTTATTCCGAAGAATTGAAAAAAATCCTGATCGAAGGAAAACACCTGGCCAACCAATCGGGACAAATGCAGGTGGGCACGCATCATTTGATTGCCGCCATCTTGCAACATATCGATGTTTTGCCCGATTTGGAATATGTTTTGGCACCTTATTCCGACGAAGTGCTGACCGACATCGAAGCGCGTATGATGCGGCTCGACACGGCGGCCGAATCCACCCAGATGCCCGGATTCCAAAACGAATCCACCGTGGCTTTGACCCGCCAGTCGGCCATTGCCCTCAAACGGGCCCAATTGCTTTCGATGCAAATGAAAGAGGACGAAGTTTATCCCATTCACCTGATATTGAGCATCCTTCAAAACCGCAACGACCCCGCGGCACAGATTATGCTCAAACACAACATTCTGCCCGGCGTTTTGGAAAAACGTTACTTTAAATGGCGCGACGAAGAGGAAGAAGAATTTACCGAACCGGGTGAAGAAATCGAAGAATTTCTCAACGAACTGGAAAATGACGACAGCCGTCGCGAACCTACCGGCCGTCCGGGCAAACCTGCGGGCAAGAAAAATAAAACGCCCGTGTTGGATAACTTCGGTCGCGACCTGACCCGTTTGGCCGCCGAGGGCAAGCTGGATCCCGTGGTGGGCCGTGAGAAGGAAATCGAACGCGTGTCGCAAATCCTTTCGCGTCGCAAGAAGAACAACCCCATTCTTATCGGTGAGCCGGGCGTGGGCAAGTCGGCCATTGTGGAAGGCTTGGCCCTGCGCATTGTTCAAAAGAAAGTTTCCCGTGTGCTGTTCAACAAACGTATTGTGGCTTTGGACTTGGCCAGCTTGGTGGCCGGCACCAAATACCGCGGTCAGTTCGAAGAACGGATGAAAGCCCTGCTCAACGAATTGACCAACAACAAGGACGTGATTATTTTTATCGACGAAATCCATACCCTCGTGGGTGCGGGCGGAGCCCAAGGTTCGCTGGATGCGTCCAATATGTTCAAACCGGCCTTGGCCCGCGGCGAAATTCAAACCATCGGCGCCACCACCTTGGACGAATACCGCCAATACATCGAAAAAGACGGCGCCTTGGCCCGCCGTTTCCAAATGGTGATGGTCAATCCCACCACCGTGGAGGAAACCGTGCAAATCCTGCACAACATCAAAGACCGCTACGAGGAACATCACAATGTGGTTTACACCGACGACGCCATCGAGGCCGCCGTCAAACTGACCAACCGCTATATGACCGACCGCTACCTGCCCGACAAGGCCATCGATGCCTTGGACGAGGCCGGCGCGCGCGTGCATTTGCAAAATATCATCGTGCCCGAGTATGTCAAATCCTTGGAGCAAAAACTAGAAGAGGTGCGCGAGGAAAAGAGTCAGGCCGTGCGTAAGCAGGATTTTGAACGTGCCGCCGCCCTTCGCGATACCGAAAACAAACTGAAAAACCAACTCAAAATTGCACAGCACAATTGGGAGGTCGAAATGAAGAATCATCCCGAAACGGTGGACGAAGAAAGCATTGCCGACGTGGTGTCGATGATGACCGGCATACCCGTGAACCGCATTGCCGAGGCCGAGAGCAGCAAACTGCGCAAATTGCCCGAAATCATCAAAGCACAAGTGATCGGGCAAGACGAAGCGGTGGACAAGGTGGTCAAGGCCATCCAACGCAACCGGCTCGGACTCAAAGACCCCAACAAACCCATCGGCTCGTTTATTTTCCTGGGACAAACCGGCGTGGGCAAAACCCAATTGGCCAAGGTTTTGGCCAAGGAATTGTTCGACAGCGAAGATGCCCTGATTCGCATCGATATGAGCGAGTATATGGAAAAATTCAGCGTTTCGCGGCTCATCGGTGCGCCGCCGGGCTATGTGGGTTATGAAGAAGGCGGACAACTGACCGAAAAAGTGCGCCGCAAACCCTATTCGGTGGTCTTGTTTGACGAAATCGAAAAAGCGCATCCCGACGTGTTCAACATCCTGCTGCAAATTTTGGACGAAGGCGCCATTACCGACAGCATCGGGCGCCGTATCGACTTCCGCAACACGGTGATTATCCTTACCTCCAACGTGGGAGCGCGCCAATTGAAAGATTTCGGCGAAGGCGTGGGCTTCGGCACGTCGGCCCGCAAGGCGCAATCGGACGAGCACGCCAAGGGCATCATCCAAAAGGCCTTGAAAAAAACCTTTGCCCCCGAATTCCTCAACCGCATCGACGACATCATCATTTTCAACCCCTTGAACAAGGAGCATATCGGAAAAATCATCGACATCGAGCTCAAAAAATTGTTCAAACGCATCAAGGAAAACGGTTACGAACTGGAAATTACGCCCGCGGCCAAGCGGTTTATTGCCGACAAGGGCTACGACCGCCAATACGGAGCCCGGCCGCTCAAACGGGCCATTCAGAAATATGTGGAAGACTTGCTCGCCGAGGAGATTTTGGACCAACACGTCCACGAGGGCGACAAGGTGATATTGGACTACAAGGAGGGCGAAGAACGCCCCACGGTGCGCGTGGAAAAGGGACAGCAGGATTCGCAAGCCGAGACCTCCGGCAGCTGACCGGGCCCCGTAGTTTAACGGATAAAACAACGGTTTCCTAAATCGTCGATCCGGGTTCGATTCCCGGCGGGGCTACTTTTTTTAATTTTTAGGGCGCCTGCCGACATTGCTACGCAATGTGCGGCACCGGGCTGTCCGCTCATATTCGCCTTGGCGGATGCCGTGGTTTTGCGCGGGCGCGCGGCACGCGCGCCCGCGCCCGCCCGTGCGTGGGGCTTCCTCCGGTCGCCTCCGCCGGGCGGAAAACCATCGGCACCGCCCGCGGCTCATACCGCTCCCATCCCTGGCGCAGCGTAGGTCGCTGAGTGATTTTTGCGCAGCAAAAATTGTATCGAAGCGACCGTGTTTGATGCCGGTGCCTTCGATACACTGCACCTTTGGCGCAGCACTCAGGCACCTGTTTGGTGGTCGCTGAGTGATTTTTGCGTAGCAAAAATTGTATCGAAGCGACCGGCCGGGGCTTCGATACACCGCGGCTTCACCGCGGCACTCAGCCGCCGGCCTTTCGGTGCATTCTGCCTTAGTTGGGACATCGGTCGCTATGGTTGTTC
>WGAP01000020.1 GCA_015494775.1 Flavobacteriales bacterium
AATTGAATCATGCCCCATTCGCGCAAAACCCGTTTGAGCAAAACCACATCGAAGCGTTGCGGCGTGATGACCAATTTGCCCGGATGTTGCGGAATAAGCATCATCCGCCGCAGGGCAAAAACATGATAGATTTGACCGTCGATGGTGTCACGGCCCAAATCTTCGAATTTATCCGAGATGGTTTCGGCCCAAAAACCTTTGGGTTCCGAAATATTGGGCTGAGCCATATCGGCCACGCGTGAACCCTTACGGAAATACAACTTATACACAGCCCCGATGGCCTGACCCACATAGGGATTCCGATTGGTTAATTCCAAGCGTAAAAAAACATCTTTGCCACCTGAACTTACAGGCATTTGCCGGTTCCCGGGCTTGGTGTTTTGGATGGCGGTATTGCCTTGCCGGGTTGATTTAAACACCTGAATACGGATGGGTTGTGTGTGATAGGTTTTCCCGTCCACCACCGCCGTGGCCGGACCGATTTGCAGGTTTCCGGTACGTTTGGGGGCCAAAACGTAGGAATAGGTATATTGCTCCGAACGCGTCATTTGGCCGTTTACAATGCTAATCGACGTTCCCGACGACTGCATCGGCCCCATCACCACATAAAAATCCCCGAAAGCCGGCGGACTAAACCTTTCGGGCGAGCGGTTGAGTGTAAAATCCACGCGAAGGCGTTCATCCTGTGTAAGTTCGCTACGCGAAGCGGTGGCTTTGAATTCCACTTGGGCATGCAGCCAAAGCGGCAGCCACAGCAGCAAAAATATGCCGAAATGTCTCATTCCTTTGTTTTGCATACCGGATTTTCGATTAGCAAAAAAAATGCCTGAATACATTTGCTGCCAAAATGTTTTCCCTCAAAGGAACGAATTTTTTTCCGTTGTCGTATATGGGATTTCGTTTTTGGGTGCGATAATTTCTTATCCGAGCGACAAAAATGGTTATGAACAAAATCCGAAGAGAACGAGAAAACATAAAGAATAATGAGCGTATTCCATTGGATTCCCCGCTAAAACCCCCAATAAGTCCCCAAGCCGATATATTGCCCGTGCGAAGCCGACAAACGGGTATAGCCCAACAAATTATCCGCCATCAAATAGGCATGCCAAGGCCCGATGCGCCATTGCACGGCCAGCCCTATGTTGTGGTTGATATAACTGTCCAACGCATAGCTTAGCCGGAATTGCAACCACCGCGCGGCTACCCATTGCAAGTAAGCTCCGGCACCCAGGTAGGGTTTGCCTTGCAGGTTTTGATAGAACAACACCCATCCGGCGTAGGATTGCGGCTTGGTTGCCTCGTCGTAGTTTTTCCAAGGCCGGTAGCAGGCATAATCGTTGATTTTCCGGCCCGGAAAGGTATAGCGCAGCGAAGTGTAAAGTTTGAAAGGCCGCATTTTGAAATACACGGCCCGCAGGGTGTCGGTAGGCACGTTTTTCCTGAAATCGTCGCGTACCCGGCCCCAATAATCCACGGGATTATCGGGAAACACCACCCCGATACCTTCGTAGCGATACGAACCGTGGGAATAAAGCGAATAATTATCGTCGGCATAGCGGATAAAGCCGAAATCTTCGATGCTCAATGCCGCCTCCCAGCGGGCATTCAAGGATTTGCGGACACCCACATCCAAGCCCATACCCCAATTGTTGGTGCCGGTCAACCGGTTGATGATGTCTTGCCTTACGGCCGCTTCGTTTACCGACGATTGGCCGGCTTTGTCTTCCAAAATCAAACGCCCCAAACCCGAACTGTGCACTTGAAGGTTCAGGTTGTCCACCACGTGGGTATAGTAGTTGTTTTGCCCGGGTTGTTCGTAGTAATATGCGCCGTGGTTTCCGTAGGTGCTGATATTACCTGCGCTATTGTAAATTTTAAGGTTTACGCCGGTTTTCCATCCCGACGGCCAATGCTTCGTCCATCCGGCAAATAAAACATGTACCAATTCGGTATTGAAATTCAGCTCGTTGAAATAAACTTTTTCACCGGCCCGATTCTGATTGCCGTATAGGACCAAGCGATAGAACGAAACCGGATGAAAGGCCCACAGGTGAAATTGGGTATATATTCCGAAACGGAACGACTGTTCGTCTTTTCGCCAACCGGCGGCCAACCACAGGTTTTTGTTTTCCAGCAAAAGACCTTGATTCGAACGGGTTTTGCTCAATGCCTGTTGCCATTTGTCGTTGAAATTACGCCCGTCGGCGGCAAAAAGGTCATAAGCCGTAGGGCCCGAATATTTTATCTGCAATTGAATCTGCGGCACCAAGGGCGTTACCAGCCAAAAACGCGGTTCGTCCATAGCGGGATCGGAAAATACGGCGGCAGGATGCCTGTTAAAATCGTAGGTAAGCAAATCGAATTGTGCCTGCGATTTTCGCACAAAAAACAAGACTCCGATAACAATTATCCAAATCTTTTTCATCATCCGTTAAATTCCTACTGCATCAAGGCATAAAAATCGGCCTTGGATTTTACTACGAATTCATGCTCGTCGTGGCGAATGTCGGTGGTGTCCAAACGGTGCAGATAAAGAAACATTTGCTCGGTCAGCACGATTTCGGGGACGCTGTCTTTGATAATCGTGTAACGGAATTCGTGATGAAAGGGATGATTGGCGTTCCCCGCATCAATGGTGTCGGCAAAACTGGTAATGACCGCTCCGCTGCCGCGGGCCCATTCCACACGGTAGGCAAATCGCGTGGGATAGGGATTGCGTACATCAAAATAAAAAACCAATTTTTGAAGGCCGTCTTTGATTTGTTTAATCTTGAAAACCTTCATCGGAATCGTGTCGTATAACTCCGTTACGGGTTGATTATGCACATAAAAATTGTCGCCCTTCAAGCGGGTGTAAAACAAATCGAAAGTCCACACGGGCCGGGCTTCGAAATCCTCCCCTTGCGACCAATCCACCTTTCCGATACAACCGGCCAAAGTGAGCGTCAATAAACCCAAAATCCACACTTTTACGTTCAACTCCTTGAATTTTATGTAATTTTATCGGGCAAAATTACGATATTATCATTAATTATAAATTTTATGCATCAACCAACCGCCGTAAAATATATTATCAAAATCATTCTTCGTTTCTTTTTGGTCTATGGATTACTTTTTGCCGTTTACCGCTTTGCGGTCTTGGAAAGACGTCCGGACTTCTTTACCATTCAAACGGCCCGACAAACGGATTTATTGTTCCGGGCCACGGGGCATCAAACCCGGTGGAAAGTTTTGCCCGATGGCGCTCGCGTGGGTATTTTCGACAAAGGGCGATGGATATTGAATATCATCGAAGGTTGTAATTCGGTGAGCATTATCATACTGTTCCTTGCTTTTGTGTGGGCTTTTCCGGCTCCTTGGAAAGAACGGCTATGGTTTAGCGCGGCCGGTACGGTCTTGATTTGGGCGGTCAATTTGCTGCGGCTGTGGATACTTGGATTGGTGTATGCCTACCGGTATTCCTGGTTCGACCCGATGCACCGTGTATTTTTTCCGGCCGTGATATACGGGATGGTGGTTGTGTTGTGGATTATTTGGATGCGCAGGATGATGCGGCGGGGTGTGGTTTGAGAAAAGAGACAGTTTAGCCACCATTTTCTTGCTCTGCGGTAAAATGCGGAGTTCTTGTTTAATATTTTTTACCACAGAGTTTCTCAGAGTTCGGCACAGAGTTCCACAGAGTTTTTTTAATTTTTTTACTCTGTGCGACTCTGTGGTTTTTTTAATTTTTTTACCACAGAGTTTCTCAGAGTTCGACACAGAGTTTCACGGAGTTTTTTATTACGTTTTTATTTTACTCTGTGCGACTCTGTGAAATTTACTCTGCGCGACTCTGTGGTTAATTTTATTTTTTTACCACGGAGTTACACGGAGTTCGGCACAGAGTTTCACAGAGTTTTACTTACTATTTCCAATAATAATTTCCCGCATCTGATTCTTTACTCTGTGTTACTCTGTGAAATTTACTCTGTGCGACTCTGTGGTTTATATTTTTTACCACAGAGTTACACGGAGTTCGGCACAGCGTTTCACAGAGTTTTTTTTTAATTTTTTTACTCTGTGCTACTC
>WGAP01000021.1 GCA_015494775.1 Flavobacteriales bacterium
CTCCAAAACAGGTGCCTGAGTGCTGCGCCAAAGGCGCAGTGAATCGAAGGCACCGCTATTTCAATCGTTCGCTTCGATAAAAACCAACTCAAAACTAAGAATTCAAAACTCAAAACTAAATCCGCGCCAGGGATGGGGGTGGTATGAGCCGCCGGCGGTGCCGATGGTTTTCCGCCCGGCGGAGGCGCCCTAAGGAAGCCCCACGCACGGGCGGGCGCGGGCGCGCGGCCCGCGCGCCCGCGCAAAACCACGGCATCCGCCAAGGCGAATATGAGCGGACAGCCCGGCGGGAGCCGCGTGAGGAACGGCCGGTGCGAAAGCGCTCCGTCGCTTGAAGCAGCGGCCGTGGCCCCGCCGCGGCGCCGAAGGCGCCGGGCGGATGGTCGGATGTAAACCTTTGAAAATCAATTGAAAGCCCCGCCCCGCGGCGAAGCCGCGGGGCGGGGCGCCGACAAATTTACTCCAACGTCCGGCCATCCGCCGCGGGCATTCGCCCGCCGGCGGGGCCCCGAACGCGAGCGGCCGGGCGCCCTAAAAATAACCGACTCAGAAACCGATGAGTTCGTCCATGCTTTCGAGCACTTTTTGAACGTAGTCCTTGTAGGCGGCATATTCCGAGGCGGGAATGTCGCGAATGGGCGTGTCGGCCGTGATGTCCACTTTGAGCACCGTAGGTGAAACCTTGCGGTAGCTCACGTGGTAGCGGTGTCCTTTGTAGGCATAGGTTTGGGTTTTGGGCACGGCCTTGAAGGTCTTGCCGTTTTTGAGCCGGACGGTGTAGTGCATATTGTAGCGGTCGGTGTCTTCGTAGCGCGTGTATTTGATGGGGTATTTGCGTTGGTCAAGCTTGATGATGTCGGCCGTGTAGGGGTTGAGCATCAAGGGAAGTTTGAGCGCATACATTCCGCCCAGTTTTTGCAGTTTGTTTTTGATTTTGAAACGCACTTTGAGGCCCGATTCGGGCTTGGACGGGTCTTTGTTGATAACCTGATAATCAATGAGTTCCAAATCCAAATCGTCGAGCCCTTCAAAGTATTTTTGGATTTGTTTTTTGAGTTGTTCTTCGTTGTCTTCGTCCAGCAGTTGGTTGAGGTTGGAATTCACGCGGCCTTTCATGGTGTAGGTAATTTCCACCGTTTGTTGATTGCCCGCGCCTATCGTGTAGTTCACCTTCATATTGCGTACGGTTTTAACCTGCGGATAGGTGTTCAGATGCAATAGACCGTGTTCCACTTCGTCGGCATTTTCGTAGGGAATTTCCAGGATGGTGGCATTGAACAGGGACGTGGGCAGCGCACGGAAAGGCAGGTATTTGTCGGTGAGTTCCAAGTAGTTTTTCTTGCCGTCGAGCATCACGCGCACAATGGCGTGATTGAAGCCGACGGAAGGAAGCAAAGGCGTCATCTCACCGTTGTCGTTGGTGTTGACCAATACCACGTTGGCTTTGAGTCCGGCCTTACGGCCCAGCGTGAGGAACAGCGTGGCAAAATCCTTGCAATCGCCCAGTTTGGATTCGATTACCCGGGCGGGCTTTTGGGGAATGTAGCCGCTTTGGCGGAAATCCACATAGGAATAGGTCAGGTTTTTGTGCATCCAGTCGTAAATGCGTTTGGCGCGTTCGGTTTCGGATAGGCCTTGGGTTCCTTTGGGGAAAATCTCGTCGAAGGTTTTGTTTACCACATCGTTGTATTCGATGGATTCGTGGCTCAGGTCATGATACCAATCGGCGATTTTGTCCCAGGAAGCAACGGAGCTGAAATGCACCCGGTTGGCCACATCCGAAAATTGGGGCATATAATCTTCCTGTGCCGGAATGGCGGGAATATCATCCTGTTTCCACTCGTATTTTTTCCAATTTTTGTAATCGGAAACTTTGAGCCGGTCGGCGCCGTTGACGGTTTTGTGCTGCAAATGCATGGTTTTGGGCGCCAAAATCACCAGGTGAAAACGTTTTTCGGGGTGAAACCCATTAACCGAAAAAATGTTGTCGAAATCCTTGTAGAAACGTCCCGTTTCGGCGATGGTACTTTCCACATCCACCAGAATCACATCGCCTTTTTCCAGGCCGCCGAACACCAAGTGGCCGCCCTGGCGGTCGGCCGGGACCACCTTGCCGTCGGGTTTGACAATTTCGCTTTTGAGGAATACGGTGTGCCCACTGGTATTGTAGTTGGATTCTTTGACCCGTTCGATGCCTTTGTCGGAGGTTACTTCGGTGATATAGACGCGGCGGTGTTTGTAGCCGCCTTCCTTGTAGATGTGAACCAAATGTTGTTCGAGCAATTGATTGAGGCCGTAATTGTTGTCCTTGATTTTACCGCGGTTTTCGCGGATGAATTTGTAGTAATCCTTAACGGTAAAAGCTTGCAAAGGGTCTTTGAGCCCTTTCAGGTCGCGTATTTTTTGGCGCAGGCCGGCATCGGCACTGTTGTGCGAGAGGGCTTTTTCGTACCATTTGATGGCTTCGGATTTGCGGTTGAGGTGTTGAAGGATGGTTCCCTTGGTTTCCATAAAATTAAAGGAGTAGGGGAAATTGGCCAAAGCTTTGTCTGCATAAGGCAGGGCATCCCGGTATTTTTTCTGGGCGATGTAGTTATCGGTAATCAATTCGATATAATCGTTGATGTAAGGGAATTTTTTGTGTAAGCTTTTGGCCAGGTTAATCACGTGTTTGGTGTCGTTTTCATCGTTGTAGATGCTAACCAACGCACGGTAAATAACCGGGTGATTGTATTTGGAAGCCAAGGTTTGGAGTTGGGATTTGAAATCGGGAATTTGCTTGAAACTTTTGGCCCAAATCAATCCCGTATTTACAAATTCGTTTATTTTGGCGTTTTTCTTGGCATAGTCCATATAATCAGTCAAAATGGTATAGATTTGTTTGGCATCCTGGGTGCGAGCGGCCCGTAGCAGTTTGGTTATCATAATGATGTCGGGGATTTTGGTAGCCGCTTCCATTTTGTCCATCTCTTTGTTGAATTCCGTAATATCCTTTTGGAATAATTTTTTCTGGTCGGCTATTTTGAAAAGGATGGTTTGGAAGTAATAAGGGTCGTCATTGATCATATTTTCGCGCAATTCCTTGATTTTGTCATCATTGTCTTCGATGGTATAAACCTTCATCATCAAGGCGCGCAGCAAGGAACTTTTCGGATATTTATCCAAATATTTTTGAATCAATTTTTTGGCTTTGTCTTCCTGGGAATTTTGGAGGTAAATTTTGATGCGTAGAAAATCATAGAAAAATTTGCCGGAATGTTGCTTGGCCAATTTTTCGAAATAGGTTTCAAATTCATTGGGTATTAGCTGCGGGCGGATGACATCCGGTTTGGATTTGATGTAACGGGCGTATTTGTTGGAATATTGGAGGTCGGGCAGGGTAGTGCCACTTGCATCGGTGATGCGCATCACGGTTTTGCCGTCATCGGTGGTTTTGACAAGGAGCCGGTTTACGCCTTTGGGCAAATGCACTTTAACGGTATAGTAATCCAAATTGGTTTCGCGTTCTTTTTTGGTATTTTCAAACACTAAAACGTCGTCCACCCAAACCTTTTGGGCATCGCCGATGCCGAAACGCAAATACACATCGCGTTCTTTCGGATTGGTAACAAAGGTTTGGACGTAGTAAATGCCGCTGCCGTATTCATCCATGTTGAGGGGATGCACATAGGGCCCGGGCGGGGGAACCGCCGGCACAAACCAATTGATGGTTCCGTTGCTGTTGGCATTGTAGCCGCCGGGGCTTTGGGCTTTGGTTTCGGGTTCGTAGGCAATGTTAATACCGCTATGGTTCATATTTTCGAACATGCCGAGGTATTGCCATTCCTTGATGGCGGGCATGGCATTAAAAATTTTGTTGGAGGCTTCGATGTCGTTGCGGTAGTAGTCGGCCGTTCCTTTCAAATCCTGCATGATGAATTGCATGCCGGGATTTTTGAAATGTAATTTGGCAAAATCATCCACATTGTCGAGCATATCTTTGTTGAATTGGGAAGAGGTGGATAATTCGCCGAAAAAGTAAGGTTCGGTTTGTAGTGCATAGAGGTAATATTCAAAATCGGGACGACGTTTGAATTGAGCATAGAAATCTTTGTTCCGGGTCCAATCGCCGGATTCGTAGCGAACGATTTGTCCCAACAGGATGGACTCCATATCGCGTTTCGAACGCAAGGATCTGACTAATTTTTGCGCGGTTTCGCGGTCGTTTTTGAGGAGCGCGTCCCAAATACGGTCTTGGACGGATTGTGCAAACGTCAATTGAATGCCGAAAAACAGCATCCATACAAACAAGAATTTTTTCATTTTACAAGGTTTAGGATTTGATTCAGCCAAAGATAATATAAAAATTCGGTTTTATTTCAAATTTTATATGATGAATTTATGCGATACAGTGATTAAAATTGCAATATGTATAAAACTGAATCGATGAATGTATCATATCATTTGTTTTTCCGATAAAATGATATAAATTAGTCATAACAAATATAAACAGGGAGATTATGAGAAAAATTTATGCTTTTGTAGTTCTGTGGTTGGGCCTGTTTACTGTGCCCGCCATAGCTCAATCCGTCGTTTTGACGGCGCAAAGAACCAACCGTCCGCAACCGCATTTGCGTAGTTTGCGTGATGGAAACAATCCTTTCGGATTGCAACAAAATCGGCGCCGGCCGTCTTCGGCACAAATAACCGTTCGTTTTTCCGAAAATTTCGACAGCGGCATTCCTTCGACCTGGGTTGTTGCCGATAGTGCAGGCAATGGTGTTGTTTGGCAGGGTGTAACCGATTACAGTAGTCATACATTAAACGGGACTCCTTTTGCATTTGTAAACAGTGATGCAGGCGGCAGTGTGGATGTGGATACCTATTTGACCAGTCCGGTCATTACCGTAAATGCTGCGCCCGGTGAACCGGTCTTGTTGTCTTTTGAGCAATATTTCAATGTTTACAGTGGAAACGAGGTTGCCGACGTGGATGTCTGGGACGGCTCGCAATGGGTTAATGTGCTGCGGCAGCAGGGTTCGGATATTGGTTATTGGAACAGTCCCGATATGCCCGTGATTGATGTTACGAGCTACATTAATGCGCAATTCAAGGTTCGTTTTCATTATTATAATGCCAATTACGACTGGTATTGGGCGGTGGACAATGTAACGGTGTTTTCGCCCAATCACAATGACTTGGCCGTATATTGGGGCGTGCCTTTATCCATGCCTATCGGTGATGACGCCATGTTTTCCCTGATTGTTTCCAATGTGGGTTCCAATGTGCAAAACGATTTTACGACCTACGTTGCAGTAACCGACACCTTGGATAATACTCTTTACCACTCGGATACCATTCCGGTAACCGGAGCAAGTTTGGCTTATAATGATTTCCACAAAGTGGATTTTCCCAACACTTGGACCGTAACGCTTCCCGAGGGTAAATATCACGTTCATTTCGGCGTCATCGTAACAGGCGATGAGGATACTTCGAATAATGAATTGGTTTGGGATTTTTATGCGCATCAATTTGCTTACACCGGCAACAGGGTTTACACGGCCGATGTTTATGATGAAAATAGTTCGGGCGACCAAGACCATTTTGGTTGGTTTGATTTTGCTTCCGGCCAATATCATGATTTAGGGGCCTATCAAAATTTCTACGGGGATTATTACATGACCGGTACGTTTGTCAATAACAATCTTTTGGTAACGGTGGATAATTATAATGACATTTATTTAACCGACAGCACGGGAAATAATTATGTTTACGGATGGATACCGGTAGAGCTGATACCTCAGGTTTTGACCGGCCTTTCCTTTGTGGAAAACAGCCCGGGTATCCTCTATGCTACCACTGCTGATCATTTATACGGGCTCAATCCCTATTTGGATGTAACGCCCATAGGCGATTATCCGGGCAAGGTGATGATCGGTTTGGATATCGACCCTTCGGGCACATTATATGCATTGGATATTGTTTCGGATAGTTTATACACGGTCAATACTTCCGATGCAAGTTTATCCGGTGTAGGCCATATCGGATTTAATATGGATTATGTCCAGGATATCGGTGTGGACGATGTTTCGGGTAATCTCTACGGAACGCTGTTCGAAGTGGATACAACCACATCACCCCCTACCTACCATTCCGGTTTGTATTCCATAGACAAAACCACCGGACAGGCAACGCTTATCGGAACCAATAATTATTCGGATGAATATGCCGTTTGTGCACCGTTGGGTAATGTAACGGCTTCCAATACTTTGCTAGCCGAAAGCCAGTGGATGCTGTATCCCAATCCGGCCGCTACTTATGTAAAAATTGTAGCGCCTATGAAAGTACAACGCGTGCAAATCATGTCCTTTACCGGACAAATTTTGCGGACTTGGCAAGCCGGTAGCGAACGCTTTAAACTGCATATCGATGGCCTGTCGCCCGGATTATATCTGATTCGTATCGAAGGTGATAATCGTGTCGGAACACGTCGTTTGATGATTAAATGATGCCCATCGATTTGAAAATTATCCCCGTCCGGTCAGGGCGGGGATTTTTTTACAAAGCACTTATCTCATTTGTTCGGTGGCTGAAACAATCCTTCCAATAGTTCTTTCCTGAAATAAATCAACATCAATATCAAATAACCTGCATTGGCCCAAACATAGGCCTCCATAACGCCGAACAAGCCGCCAACGGGCATAAACACCATCACCAGGCCCGTATAAAGCAACCAATATCCCACTTCGGAAATCACAAAGTGCCAACTCAGGGCTTTGGCCCACATGCGGTAGGCCAAAAGCAAGGAAAAAACACGGATGGCATCGCCGGCGATTTGCCAGCCGTAAAGTGCGTTAACCGGCGCGTAATCGTCGGCAAAAACCAAAGTGGTTATCCACCGACGAAGGGCAAATACCAAAACAAATCCCGCAAAGATCCACCCGAAAAAATGCCGGAGCATTCGCTTGATTTCGCTTATCCATTCCCGGGCATCGTTGATACGGGTAAGCCGGGGAAAATAATAAACCGAAAAAACAGGCGCGATAAACACAAAATAAAAGGCCGAAATTTTGCGTATGGCATCCCAATAACCTGCCGTATAAGTACCTTCGGGGCCGAAATGGGCAATGATGGCATTACGGATATAGAGCGAGAAAAACGGGCGCATTACCGCTACGGTTAGCGCCATGGCCAAATACGGCGCCAGCCGTTTGAGAAATCCGTCGAATTTATCGTTTCCGTTTTGCAGGGGAGCCACCAGCAAATGCCGGTCGTAGGGCCTGAGAATGAGCAATGAAAATCCGAAACTTACTACGGGCGTTAAAACCACCGCCCACAGCGCACCGCGCAATTGTAACGCAGCTGCCAGAAATATCATCAAAACAAAGCCGGTGGCATGAACAAGTATGTTAATGATGCTTAACCGGCGATATTGTTCCAGTCCGTTCAATACGGCCATAAGCAACATTTGGTAGGCATAAACGGGTGAAAAAACGGCCATCACCCGTACCAGTGAAGCGTAGTCCCGCGTGCCGAACAAGTAATGCGAAACTTGTGGCGCCAAAAAGAAAACAAAAAGCCCGAGCAACGCGGAAATGTACAATATCATACGCCCCGAACGTAGCAGAAATAGGCGCAAACGGTTATCGCGCTTGCGATAAAGCGCCGTATATCGCGTAACGGCCTCACTGATGCCCAGGGTGGCGAAACCCTGCAAGCCCTGAATGGCATTGAGTATTTGCGACGTAAGGGCCGTACCTGCGGGGCCAAGCCACAGGGCTATGATTTTGTTGGTGCCAAAGGTGAACAGCATCCGCAAAAGTCCGGCTCCCGTGTTGAACGAGATAACGCGAAACAGTTCGATGCGTTTCCAGTAACGGCGTAATTTGTTCAAAACACTATGGTTTAAAAGCGTTTACGGCATCGATAATCCTGTTTTGCTCCGTTTCGGACAGGTAAGGATCCACGGGCAAACTAAGGATTTCCCGGTGAATACGCTCAGTTACCGGAAATGCTCCCTGCAAAAATCCCGCCAAAGCCGCTTGCCGGTGGGGCGGAACCGGATAATGTACCAGGGTTTGTATGCCCTGCCGCTTCAAAAATTCCCGTAGCGCATCACGATACGGACTCAGGATCACAAACTGATGATACACGTGCGAACCGTCGAAAACCGGCCGGGGAATTTGAACATAAGGATTACGGATACCATTGGTATATTGCCGGGCAATACGGATGCGCCGGGCATTCAATTGATCCAAATCGCCCAGTTTTTCTTCCAGGAAAGCCGCTTGCAAGGCGTCCAAACGGGCATTAAGGCCGGGATAACGGCTGTTATATTTTTCGACCTGACCGTAGTGGCGTAAAATACTTATCAAACTTGCAAGTTCTTTATCCTCTGTGGTAACGGCCCCTGCATCGCCCAGGGCGCCCAGGTTTTTGGTGGGATAAAAACTCCAAGCGGCCGCATCGCCCAGATTGCCGGCCTTTCCCGTTTCGTTACGCGCTCCGTGCGCTTGGGCCGCATCTTCGATAAGGAGAATATTGCGCGCGCGGCAAGCGGCTTGAAACTTATGGTCCGTTGTCAAGCGCCCGTACAGGTGCACGGCAATACAAGCACTGATATTTTGGTGTTTTTCCAAGGCCGATACGGACAAATTGAGCGTTTCCGCATCGGGTTCGGCGGCCACGGGAACCAATCCGGCACGAACTACGGGTAGTATGGTGGCAATGTAGGTATTGGCCGGCACCAGGACACGGTCGCCTTCGTGTAATCGTCCCGTTAGTTTATAGGCCTCCAAAATCAAAAAAAGCGCATCCGAACCGTTGGAAACGCCTACGGCATAAGGTGCGCCGGTGTAAGCGGCCCATTTTTTCTCGAAATTTTTTACCAAATCACCCAGCACAAAGGCCCGGTTTTCGACCATATCCGCCAAACGGGTAAGGAAGCGTTCCTTGTAGGGGCGGTTCAAGCGGTTCAAATCCAAAAAAGCTATCATAGGCCGGGCGCTTCATCATTTTGAACGGGGAATTCCCAGGTATATTGTGCCAGTGGGCAAGCCCCGAAGGATTGCTTCCAGTAAATGAGCGATGTGTTGGGGCTGCCGTCGGGCAACAGGGCCGTACCCAAATCCAAATAACGCACCCGGGAATAATATTGTTCGATAATGTGCCGGGTCAGGGCGTCGATGGCGGGGCGCAGCCGGTTTTCCACCGGCCCGGCCAGGTATTGAAAGCGCAATACGTGGCGCGTGTGGTAGAGCACGGCTCCGGCCAATAGGGTATCGTTCCGGTAGGTCGTAAAAAGCCGTATTTGCTCGGGAAAGCGTTCATGGAGCAAGCGAATTTCTTCCAACGAATGCACCGGCCGGGCCCCGTGTCGTATGGCTAAGGAAGTTCGGAGCAATTCCCAAAATCCCGCCCAATCTTCCGAAGGGCCTGTTTGCAGTTGCATCCGCTCGGCTTTTCGAAGCGAACGCCGGCGGTCGGCATTGTAGAGCGTGTCCCCGGGCCGGCGCGTGTCGATAACCCAAAAATCTTTGGCCGCTACGGATTTTCCGTAGGTTTCGAACGTGCGCCGAAGGGCTTCGGTTTGCCAGTCGTAGTAAAAAGGCGGTATTTCGTCCAAATGCAATCCGGTGATGCGGTTTTCGGCCAAAAAATCAAGTACCGTTTGCCACAAATCCCGTAGAACGGGCACGCGCAGCGGCCGGACCAAGACCAAACCGCCGTAGGTCAATCCGCGGTGCGAAAACAACCGATTCCCTTCGATATGCGCGGGCAAAAGCGCCACGGGTTCGTTGCCCATGTAGATGATGAGCGAAAAATCCGTAAAGCGATGGGCGTGATAGTCCATATAATCGCGCAGGTGTAGGAAAGTCCCGTTGATGCTTTGCATCACGCTGCGGTCCCAAACTCGGCGATTGGCGGGTTGATATGTTTCGATGCGGAAATTCAATCGATGTATTTTAGGTTTTCGAGCGATATGAGCACGGGCGGTTTGTTTTCATCCATAAAAATATGGATTTTTCCGTTGCGGATGTCCGCCGCTTGCCAACCGGAAAAATCCCGGCCGTCGTGCGTGCCGATACGCCGCTTGGTTCCGGCGAATTTCCAAAGCTCGAAATAAGTTCGACGAATATGCGCCGCCCCTTGTTTCCATAGTTCGAAATACCGCTCGATGATGCGATGCGGCCAATCCAAAGGCCGGCTTTCGCGTCCCGAAATCAATTTGACCGATGTGGCTTTCAGTCCGTCAGGAAAATCCGTTTGGTTGACGTTCAGCCCGATGCCCACCACGGCCAAACGCAGTTTTTCCCGTTCCAAACGCGTATTGACCAACACGCCCGCCATTTTATGCCCGCCGGTCAATATGTCGTTGGGCCATTTGATGACGGCATCGATGTTTTCGTCCCGCAAACTCAGCGCAACGGCCGCCGCTGCGGCCTGATTGAGCAAATAGGCATCGCCGGCCGCTATGCCCGGGCGGTGAACGAACGAAAACAGCGCATTTTGGCCCCGGTGTGCCTGCCACATTTTATTGCCGCGTCCGTGCCCGTGGCTTTGCCAATCCGCCACAAGGCCGATGCCGTCGGGCAGGTCGGGATGGATGTCCAACAATTGCAAGAGTTCGTCTTGGGTGGAAGAAATACGTTGAAAATAGCAGAGCATAGCCGGATTTCTACGGCAAAAATACCGATTAAAAAAGGAATTTTAATTTTTTGTTGATTTTTATGCTTCGGAGCCCCTTGCGGGTCTCCTACGCTTCGCCGGTGAGCCCGTCCTGCGGCCGGTCTCACCGGACGTTGCTCGGCAGCCCATTCCAGTCTGCCTTCGCGGCTTCGGGAGCCGCCTGCGACGTCTCCCTTCGCAGGCCTCGGAACCCTTCGGTTTCCTCGGCAGACGGCGAACCCGCAGGGCGGTTTCGCCTTTATTTGTTTTTTTGTTGACAATCAGATGTTTAACGCATTTTGTAGAGACGCCCAATTTGGGCGTCTCTACGGATAAAATTAAACCCCCTTCAACGTTTATTGATGTAGAGACGCGATGCATCGCGTCTCTACGGAATGTATGGAAAATGAATTAAATCCGCGCCAGGGATGGGAGCGGTTATGCGCGGGCGGTGCGCCGTAGGCCTGCCGTGGCGGTGGGGCGACCAGCAGGAAGCCACGCACGCCACGCTTGCAGGGCAAGAGCGGGCCGCCTGCGCATTCGAGCGGACAGCCCGACGGCGCCTGGCGTTGCAGCAAGCATAAAACATTCACACCAAGTCTTGTTCTTTTTGCCGATTACGGCATTGACAATCCTCGCCATAGCTATGGCTATGCCTTCGGATTGCCGGCTTTGTTCTCGACAAAAATAACTTCGACTTATCCGATATTTTATGCTTGCTGCAACGCGTGAGGAACTGCAAGCGGGAGGCCGCTCCGCCGGCCGAAGCGCTTGCAGTGGCCCCGCCGCGGCGCCGAAGGCGTCGGGCGGATGGCCGGATGTAAACATTTGAAAATCAACGGCGCCCCGCCCCGCGGCAAAGCCGCGGGGCGGGGCGCCGACAAATTTACACCAACGTCCGGCCATCCGCCGCGGGCATTCGCCCGCCGGCGGGGCCCCGAACCCGAGCGCCGGGGCGCCCAAAATAAAAAATCACGTAACCGGCCATAAAAAATCTCGATACCGCAATCGAGCGTTTTGCGTATTCGGGCCGCGGGGGTCTTGAAAACATTTTTTACATTTGTCGCAACACAAAGATGATCCGACGTGGAAACAACCCAAACAACCCTGATAGACGGGTCCAAACTCATCATCGAGAGCTTGGCCCGCTCGGGTGCCCAAGCGTTTGTGGCCTACCCGATAACGCCGTCCAACTGGATGTATAAATACGGCAAACAACGCCTTCCGCTTTTCCTGGCCGCGCCCGACGAAATTACCACCCTGCAATGGATGGCCGGGCTCTCGGCCACGGGAGTGATGCCCGTAACGTCGAGCGCCTTTCCGGGCATTGCCCTGATGGTGGAAAGCATCAATATGGCCTATGCCATGGAATTGCCCATGGTGATTATCATTACCCAACGGCTGGGACCAAGCACCGGTTCGGCCACCACAGGCGCCCAAGGCGATTTGAGCTTGCTCAAAGGCATTATTTCGGGCGGCTATGCCGTGCCCGTTTTGTCGCCTTCGGACTTTGTCGATGCCTGGACGCTGGCCAACGAAGCGGTGCGCGTGGCCTTGAAATACCGCACGCCCGTTTTCCTGCTCACTTCCAAGGAAATGGTGATGTATCAACGCAGCTTTGATTTGAACCGGCTGCCAACGCTTCGCTCTTATGACTACGACCGTGAAATCGAAGGCGAATTCAAGCCCTACAAGCCGGTTCGTAACCTTACGCCGGCCTTCGTTCCGCTGGGCGACGATAATCATTTGACCCGCTTTACGGCTTCGACCCACGACGAGGATGCCAACATCCGTAAAAACGACCCCGAGGCCTTGGCCAATTCCAAGCGGCTTCAAGAAAAATTGGTGCAAAACCTGGACGACTTTTTCCACATGGATTTGGACACCGTGGAAGGCGCCCGCGACCTTATCCTGACCTGGGGCATCACCGCCGACGCCGCCCGCGAAGCGGTGCAGCAACTGCGCAGTCGAGGTAAAGCCGTGGATTTGCTGACGGTCAAAACCCTGCTGCCGGTGCATCCGCGCATTTATGACATTATCGACGGCTATGAGCGCACGTTTATTGCCGAGGAAAACCTGAACGGGCAATTCCGCCAAATTCTGTTCGGCGAAAAAACGTCCGAAAACATCCTGGGCATCAGCAAAATCGGAAATATGATTACACCGCCCGAAATCATACGGGCCGTCGAAACACAAAAATCCTTGCAATTATGAGTACAACCGTTTCAACCAAAATACTGACCGACAAGAAATTTCCCTTTTGCCCGGGCTGCGGGCACGGTATTGCCATCCGCAACCTGGCCAAAGTGCTGCAACAACTGGGTTACCGTCCGCAAGATGTTGCCGTGGTGAGCGACATCGGTTGTAGCGGCCTTATCGACCCGCTTTTTGCCACGCACACCATTCACGGGCTCCACGGCCGTTCGCCGGCCCTGGGATTGGGTGTGGCTATGGGGCTGCAACAAAAGCCGGGCAAAAAAACCATTGCCTTTATCGGCGACGGCGGGGCTACCATCGGCCTGCAACATATCCTGGAAGCCGCCCGCCGGAATGTGGACATGACGCTTATTGTCCTGAACAACCAACTCTACGGAATGACCGGCGGACAAATCAGCGGCCTGACTACGCGCAAGTTTAAGGAAATCATCGACTTTGAAACCGACGTGCCGGCCTTCAACCTGGTGCATTTGGCACACGCATCGGGTGCACGTTTTGCCGCCCGCGTGGACCATCCCAAACAAATGCCGGAGGTGCTCAAAAGAGCCGTCGAAACCGAAGGTTTCGCCCTGATTGAAATTGCATCGCTTTGCACGTCCTATGCCTTCAAACGCCTGGACGAACTGATGGATGTGGTGCAAGAAGAGGAAGTGCTGGAAAATCCGCGTCCGGCCACGCAAATTCGCCTGGCGGAACGACCGTCGCTACTCGACCGTCAGGAAATTATTCACAAGGAATACGAACCCGGTCGTCCGGGACGCTACGGTTTTGTATTGGCCGGTTCGGCCGGCGGCGGTGTGCAATCGGTGGGTAAATTCCTGGCCACGGCGGGTATGCGCGCCGGCTTGCACGCTACCATGAAAGGCGAATATCCCATTACGGTGGGCACGGGATTTTCGGTGGCCGAGGTTATTTTCGACCACCGGCCCATTCGTTACACGGGCATTGACGTCGATTTTATCGGCGTCATCGTTACCACCGACGGACTGGAAAAAATCCGTAAACGCATTACGCCCGGCTCGCGCATTTACCTGGACGAAAAGCTCAAAGACGCCGACCTTCCGGCCCGCGAAGTGATTGTGCGGCCTTTTACCAAATACGTCAACCGCAAGAGTGCCGCCCTATTGGCCACGGCTTATATGCTCCGGCAGGAACAAATCATTCCGCTGGAAGCGCTACGGGAAACATTGACCAAACACCGCTTGGCCAAGGTGTTTTTGGAGACTTTGGACAAGTTGGCGGAATTGGACGGATAAATAATTTTCCGGTTGCCGGAAAGTTTTGAAGAACAAAAATATATCCCCGTCAAGCCGAGAAGCGGGTTTAATTATGAATTCTAAATTATGAATTTTGAATTTTGAATTGATTTTCAATGGCTTACAATTTATTTTGATAAAAAAATAATGTAGCGGAGCAAGACCGAAGGGCTTGCGGAGCCGCCGAGGAAACCGAAGGGTTCCGAGGCCGGCAAGGAGACCATCAGGGCTCCGCAGCACGCGAAGGGAGACGCCGCCCGAGCGAATGCAAGAGGCGGCCGGCTCCCTGAGCCGCGGAGGGAAACAAGGCGCGGCCTTGGCTTCGGCCTTTGGGAGCCGCAGGTTCACGAAGCCGCGAAGCGAGACCGAAGGGC
>WGAP01000022.1 GCA_015494775.1 Flavobacteriales bacterium
CCGAAGCGGAAAAGGCCGCCAAAGATTTGCCCTTCGGGCAAGTGCTGCTTTTGGAAAACCTGCGTTTTGATCCGCGCGAAAAGAAAGGCGATACGGAATTTGCCCGGGAACTTGCCCGGCTTGGCGATATTTATGTAAATGACGCCTTCGGCACCGCCCACCGTGCCCATGCCAGTACGGCGGTCATTGCACAATTTTTTCCGGAACGCAAAGCGGCGGGTTATCTTTTGGCCGGTGAAGCCGAAACCATCAAAAAACTTCTGACCGAAAGCCGTTATCCGGTTACGGCCATTATTGGCGGCGCAAAGGTTTCGAGCAAAATCGGCGTGTTGGAAAACCTGCTCAATGTGGTGGACAATCTGGTGATTGTGGGCGGAATGGCTTTTACGTTCCTCAAAGCCCTGGGTTATCCTACGGGAAACTCCCTGGTGGAAGACGATTATGTGGAAACCGCCCGAAAAATTCTGGATAAAGCACGGGAAAACAATATTCGCATACTTCTGCCCGTTGATGTTGTGGCGGCCGACCGCTTTGCGCCCGATGCCCGAACGCGCAATGTCAGCGCCGACGACATCCCGGACGGATGGATGGGCCTGGACATTGGTCCCGAAACGCGCCGGCAAATCGCCAATGTAGTGGAAAAATCCAAAACCGTGCTATGGAACGGCCCGGCAGGTGTGTTCGAAATGAAACCTTTTGCCGAAGGAACGGTTGCCATTGCGCACGCATTGGCCGATGCCACCCGCAAAGGCGCCTTTACCGTAGTGGGCGGCGGCGATTCGGTGGCGGCATTGGAAAAATACGGCTTGGCCGACAAGGTCAGCTATGTTTCCACCGGCGGCGGCGC
Source organism: Flavobacteriales bacterium (assembly GCA_015494775.1). Taxonomy (GTDB): domain Bacteria; phylum Bacteroidota; class Bacteroidia; order Flavobacteriales; family Flavobacteriaceae; genus JAADED01. Next base: position 848 of record WGAP01000022.1, read on the forward strand.
CATGCTCGAAATGCTCGAAGGAAAGGAACTTCCGGGCATCAAAGCCCTCGAAGAATAAACCATGAAACGACGTGCTAAATGAAATGGATCAAAAGTTTTATTGCTATTTTAATTTTCGGTTTATCGCTTAAAATAACGGCCCAAACCCACAATCCTGCCGATACCATCACCTATATCCACAGTTTGGATCAATTGCGCACCGTTCTGACCGATTCGCTTGTGCGCGCCGACAGCTTGTGGTATCGCGGATTTTACAATCCCGACGGCAATCATTATGTGTGGGAACCGGTGGATACTTTGGCGGTGGACAGCGATAGCTTGCAAATGCCGGTAACGATAAATGACGATACACTGCGCCGGCAAATCGAACGGCTCAATGCCACATCGCCCATCGAAATCGTATATCATCCGGGATTGGTTTCGGTGATCAAATATTATTTGACCAAACGAAAAAAATATTTGGAAAAGGTATTCGGACAAGCCGAACATTATTATTTTCCTTTGTTCGAATCTTATTTGGACAAAAATAATTTGCCGCTCGAAATCAAATTTCTCCCCATCATCGAATCGGCTTTGAATCCCCGTGCCCAATCGCGTATGGGCGCGCGCGGGCTTTGGCAGTTTATGTATTTTACGGGCAAACGTTACGGCTTGGAAATCACTTCGTATTTGGACGAACGTATGTCGCCCGAACGCTCCACCCAAGCCGCCTGCGACCATCTGAACGAACTCTACGGGCTTTTTAAGGATTGGAATTTGGCTTTGGCCGCCTACAATTCGGGCCCGGGCAATGTGAGCAAGGCCATCCGACGCTCGGGCGGTTACCGGAACTATTGGAACCTGCGGCCTTTTTTGCCGCGCGAAACAGCGGGTTATATTCCGCAATTCCAAGCCGTTTGGTTCCTGTATGCCTACAAGGATTACTACGGCATCCATCCCCGCAAAATTCCCTACGATTATATCCGCACCGACACCATCCGGGTGCGTCAATCCATCTCGTTCGACCAATTGCATCGTTTGTTCGGTATTCCGGTGGCCGAATTGGAATTTCTCAATCCCGCTTACCGGCTCAATATCGTGCCTTATGTACCCGAAAAAAGCTATGCGCTCCGCTTGCCCTATCAAATGGCCCGCCGGTTTAAGGCCTACGAACCGCAAATTTATGCTTCGGTCCAAGCCGATTGGGACAAAAGGGAAAAGCCGCTACCCAAATTTTATAAACTCCCTACCTACGTTGTTTACCGCATTCGCCCGGGCGATTACCTGGGTCGCATTGCCCGTAAATACCATACTACGGTTCGCAACATAAAAAAATGGAACCACTTGCGTAGCAGCCGTTTGCGTATCGGGCAGAAGTTGCGCATCTATACGCGTTATCCCGTTTATGCCGGCCGTTCCACAACACCGAAAAAACAGCTCAAACCCGCCCGCGGGGGCACCATTATCTACCATACGGTGCGTGAAGGAGATTCATTATGGCAGATTTCGCGCAAATATCGCGTTTCGGTACAAGATTTGCAGCGATGGAATGGAATCAAGGGTACCAAACTCAAACCCGGTACCCGGCTCAAAATCTACAAGTCATGAAAATGCTACGCTTGCTTACGGTTTTGTTGGCAATGACGATGGCGGCCTGCAAGCCGTCCACGCCCATCAGGCCGCAATCCTTCGGCTATGTCAATTCCATCCTTTTGGTGATGGACAACAATGCCTGGAAAGGAGCCCCGGGCGATACCATACGCAAGTATTTTGCCCGCGATTACGAAGTGCTTCCGCAACGCGAACCTTTGTTCAGCATCAGTCAGATTTCGCCCAAGATTTTCGATAAAAGTTTCTTTATTCAGCGGAATATTCTCATCATCAAAACCGGCGATACGAGCGGCGTAAGTTTTATCCGCGATCGCTATGCCAAACCCCAATTGATGGTAACCATCCAAGGCAAGGATTACAACGATATTTACCGTTTGCTCCGCCAAAATGCCGACCGGATTATCAGGGCTTTCCGGCAAAACGAGAAGGCCTTGATTGCTTCGCGTAAGTTCAAAACTTTTGTGGGCGATTCGCTCATTCGCAAAGAACTTCATATTTCCATCAAAATTCCCGATTATTTCAAATTGATCGTGCACAAAAACGGATTTTTCTGGTACCGTCACGACCTGAAATTCGGTTCCAAAAACATATTGCTCTACAAGGTTCCCCTGAAAAGCATCGACAGTTTGGCTGCGGCTGTTCCGCGTATGCGCGATAGCATCGGCAAACTATATATTCCCGGGCCTTTGGCGGGTTCGTATGTGCGCACCGAGCGCACTTTTTCGCCCGTTCAACACAGGGTGGAAATCAACGGCATCCGAGCCGTCGAAAGCCGTGGATTGTGGGAAATGGAAAACGATTATATGGCCGGGCCTTATGTGAATTATATCCTTCCGTTGCCCAAGCATCACATCGCCGTGGTGCTGGAAGGATTTATTTACCTGCCCATGGAAAACAAGCGTAACCTGATGACCGAATTGGAAGCCATCCTGGAAACCGCGCGTCCGGTGGACTGAACGGAATTAGGAAACTTATTGGTCCTTGGGTTCGGATTTAGCTTTGTCTTCGTCCTTAACGGCATTTTTAAATTCCTTGATGCCGCCGCCCAGGCCGCGCATCAGTTCGGGGATTTTCTTGCCGCCGAAAAGCAAAAGGACAATAACCACGATCAATATAACTTCGGTGCTTCCTATCCAACCCAAAGGCACAATACCTAGCAAGTTCATAACATTAATTTTACCACAAAGTTAGCAAATTATTCCGGCTTTGGGGTTTAAAGCTCCGCTTTGACACCCTTTACCGAGCGGTCGATTTTGCGCAGCAGGCCCAAAAGCACTTTACCCGGCCCCACTTCGTAGAATTCGCCGGCTCCGTCGGCAATCATCCGGCGGATGCTTTGCGTCCAGCGAACGGGTGCCGTAAGTTGGGCAATCAGGTTTTGGCGGATTCGGTCGGGATCGGTTTCGGGCGTAGCCGTTGCATTTTGATAAACGGGCGCTTGCGGCACTTCGAAACGGGTATTTTCGATGGCCCGTGCCAGTTCGACCCGCGCCGGTTCCATCAAGGGCGAATGGAAGGCACCGCCCACGTTGAGCATCACCACGCGGCGTGCGCCGGCTTCGGTCAGTTTTGCGGCGGCTTCTTCAACGGCTTTTACTTCGCCCGAAATGACCAATTGGCCGGGCGAGTTGTAATTGGCCGGCACCACCACACCCGGCGTTTCGGCGCAAATACGTTCCACCGTTTCGTCGTCCAGTCCCAGCACGGCGGCCATGGTGCTGCGGGTTTGTTCGGTGGCCTTTTGCATGGCTTGGGCCCGGCGGGCCACCAGTCGAAGGCCGTCTTCGAACGAAAGGGCGCCCGTGGCGGTGAGGGCCGAAAATTCTCCCAACGAATGCCCCGCTGCCATATCGGGCCGGAAATCATCGCCCATCAACTCGGCCATGATAACCGAATGCAGAAAAATGGCCGGTTGGGTCACGCGGGTTTGCCGCAAATCCTCCTCACTGCCGTCAAACATCAGGTCGGTGATGCGGAAACCCAATATTTCGTTGGCCTGTTCAAAGCGGTCGCGTGCGCGGGCATATTTTTCGTACAAATCCTTTCCCATGCCGGGAAATTGCGCTCCCTGTCCGGGAAACATATAGGCCTTTTTCATACCGTAGTTTTTGCAAAGATATTGATTTTTGGCCGGTAATGCTCCGAAGGAGAAACAAAGTTCGGAGGGTTTGCGATGGCTAAAAAATTACGTATATTTGCACGCGTTTTTTGACAGACCGACCCGGTAGCTCAGTAGGTAGAGCATCTCCCTTTTAAGGAGAGGGTCCTGAGTTCGAGCCTCAGCCGGGTCACTTTTTGATTGCGGGTTTCCGACCCGGTAGCTCAGTAGGTAGAGCATCTCCCTTTTAAGGAGAGGGTCCTGAGTTCGAGCCTCAGCCGGGTCACTCCCCCCTGCGCACGTGGCGGAATTGGTAGACGCGCTAGGTTGAGGGCCTAGTGGCCATTACAGGCCGTGCAGGTTCAACTCCTGTCGTGCGCACCCTTTTTGGCGGTCCGCTTCCGGTTTTACGGGAGCGGATTTTTTATTGGTGAAGGGTTTCGCGAGCCGTCGGGGCGCCGGCGGCGGAATGAAATTCCGCGCCGGCGGCGCAAAGTAACAGAAGGATATTTCGGCCTTTTTTCTTACGATTGTTCATTTACGATTATCCCAGGAAATACCGTCGGGTGTTTGCGCCGCCGGCCCCGCGCCTTCGGCGCGGCGCCGGCGCCCCTTGTCTCGCTCCACGGGCTCCGAAGCCCTTGGGCGCCTTCGCTGCGCTTCGGCGCCGGCGGTCTTCTTCGCCTGCTTCGGCAGCCCGTTCCGGTCTGCCTGCGCTGTCCGCATCAGCCCTGCGGTCTGCTGCGGGCTCCACGAGCCCTTCGGTCTCGTTCCGCTACAATTTTTTAATGTGGACGCGCGATTTATCGCGCGGGAAAAGGCCGGCGGCTGAGTGCTGCGAACGTAGTGAGCAGTGTATCGAAGCCCCGGCCGTCCGGTCGCTTCGATACAATTTTTGCTGCGCAAAAATCACTCAGCGACCTTAGTCCCCTGCGCCAGCGGGCGAAGCGGTTACGGGCCGGTTGCGCGCCCGTGCATTTTCCCGCGGGCGGAGGCGACCAGCAGGAAGCCCCACGCACCGCGGGGGCGCGTAGCGCCGAAATGCCGGTGCGGGCAGCCGGCCCGTTTGAGCGGAGCACGCGCCCGGGCGCCCTAACCAAGTGGATTTTTCGGATTGTTTGGATTATCTTTGCATAAAGCGGCCGTATTTATGTTTGTTCCTTTGTATCAGCAAGCCGAAAACCTGTTTGATCATCTCCATCGCCGGTGGGAGACGGCAGCTATGCATCGTTGGATAAGCCGCTTGCTGGCATTGTTGTTTTTGGGGGCGGCACTTTTGGGTTGGGCCGTAGAAAAAGGATGGTTGCCTGGTCGGGGAATACTGGGTTTTTTCTCCACACCTTTCGTGGCCATTGAATTGGCCTTCGGCTTATTGTTGATTACCGAAATTTTTAGCTTGATTTTTGTCCTGCCCGTATCGGTTGCACGTTCGGTGGGTAAACAATTTGAGTTGTTGTCCCTTATTTTTATTCGCTATGCTTTTAAGGAATTTTCCCATATTCATCAATTGGACTGGGCCGACATGAAGCATGTTATTGTGGCTATGTTTATCTATGCCTTCGGTTCGGCGGTTGTATTTGCCCTGGTGGGGTTGCTCTATAAAATCCAACGGCGCGTTCGCATATGTGAATCCTTTGCCGAAGACCGTTATTTCAGGCAATTTCGAAAGTTGATAGCGCTACTTATTTTAATAGCGTTTATCGTTATTTTGATTCATGATTTCAATGTTTTTTTTCTGGAACATCGTTATGTGCCTTCGTTTCACGATTTTTATGTGATATTGATTTTTAGTGATATTCTCATCCTGCTTGTTTCGCTGCGTTATTCTTTGGATTATCACTCCATGTATCGGTATTCGGGCTATATTTTGGCTACCATATTTATTCGTATCGCATTGACGAGTCCGCCTTATGTAAATATGCTCATAGGTTTGGGGGGTATAGTTTATTTGCTGGGCCTTACGTGGACCTATAACTTTTTCCTAAACCGGCAAATCAAGACCTATCCGCAAAAAATTCATTATTATTCCAAACAGAAAAAATTCAAAACACTAAAACCTTATGAAACTCAAAGGAACCGTAAAAAAACTTTTTGAAACCCGCACGGTGGGAGCCAACGGATTTCAAATCCGTGAAATGGTCTTGCTGACCGACGAAAATTATCCGCAACCGGTCAAAATCGAATTCGTGCAGGAAAAAATCCGGCTTTTGGATGACATCAAAGAGGGCGACGAAGTGGAAGTATCCTTCGATGTGCGCGGACGCGAATGGGTCAATCCCGAGGGCAAGACCGTGTATTTTGTAAGCATCCGCGGATGGCGTATCGACAAGCCCAACAATATGCCCGCCGACGAAAATATGCCGCCGTTCCCCACGGCCGACGACGCCTTCGGCAACGATGATTTTAACCAAGCACCCGACGACGACCTGCCTTTCTGAACCATGCAATAAAATACCTTTATGAAAGAAATTTTGGTTACCGGCGGATTGGGTTATATCGGGTCGCACACGGTGGTGGCCTTGGCCGAAGCGGGCTTCCGGCCGGTGATCATCGATGATTTGTCCAACAGCCGACGTGAAGTGCTGGACGGTATTGCCGGAATAACGGGTTTCCGTCCCGCCTTTTATCCCTACGACCTGCGCCATCGGGAACGAATAAAGGAAGTGTTCGAAAAACATCCCGGGCTGGCCGGCATAATCCATTTTGCCGCATCCAAATATGTGGGCGAAAGTGTGGAAAAACCCTTGCTTTATTACGAAAACAACATTTGTTCGCTCGTCAACCTGCTCAACGAAGCTTTGACTGCGGGTGTTCATCCTTTTATTTTCAGTTCGTCCTGCACCGTCTATGGCGAACCGGAACAACTTCCCGTAACCGAAGATATGCCCGTGCAACCGGCCACATCGCCCTACGGCAACACCAAGCAAATCGACGAGGAAATTTTGCGCGACACGGCGGCGGTGGCTCCGCTACGCGTGATTGCCTTGCGTTATTTCAATCCCATAGGCGCCCATCCTTCGGCCCTGATCGGTGAACTGCCCGTAGGCGTGCCGCAAAATCTGGTGCCCTTTATCACGCAAACGGCGGCAGGATTGCGTGACGAGTTGAAAATTTTCGGCAACGATTACCCCACACCCGACGGAACGGCCATCCGCGATTATATCCACGTGATGGACTTGGCCGAGGCGCATGTTACGGCTCTGAACCGGTTGCTCCAAGGATGGAATAAGGATAAATTTGAGGTATTTAACATTGGCACGGGCAAAGGAAGCTCGGTGATGGAAGTGGTCAAAACCTTTATGGAAGTTACGGGCGTGGATTTGCCTTACACGATGGCGGACCGCCGTCCGGGCGACGTTACGGCCGTGTGGGCCGATACCACACGGGCTACCGAGGAATTGGGCTGGACGTCGCGCC
>WGAP01000023.1 GCA_015494775.1 Flavobacteriales bacterium
ATCGAAGCGACCGTGTTGAACGGCCGGGGCTTCGATACACTGCTCACTGCGTTCGCAGCACTCAGCCGCCTGTTTGTAGGTCATTGAGTGATTTTTGCGTAGCAAAAACGGTATCGAAGCGACCGTGTTAACCGGCCGGGGCTTCGATACACTTCTCACTGCGTTCGCAGCACTCAGCCACCGGCCTTTTTCCGTGCGATTAATGGCGCTCGAATAATGAACACCGAACAATCGAACTCCGATTTACGAATTGGTTCTCCTACTAAAAAAATTATAGCGGAGCAAGACCGAAGGGCTTGCGGAGCCGCCGAGGAAACCGAAGGGTTCCGAGGCCTGCGTAGGGAGACGCCGCCCGTAGCTAAGTCGAAGGGCGGCCGGCTCCCGAAGCCGCGGAGCGAGACCGAAGGGCTCGCGTAGCCCGCAGCAGACCGTAGGGCTGATGCGGTAGCGGAGGCAGACCGGGACGGGCTGCCGGAACCTGTCCCGCACATTGCGAAGCAATGTCGGGAGCCGCGAAACAAGACAAGCGCCGCCGCTTGCAAGGCGCGCAGGCTTGTGGAGCCGCGGAAGGCGCCCGCAGGGCGCCGGAGCGCACCAAAACACATAATTTTGCCGTATTTTTGGGCTTAAATTCGCGTAGCATTGGAACATATTATCGATTTTTTTCTTGATCCTTATCGCGGAACGCCTACGCTTTACATCGTGCTGGAATTTACGGCTGCGCTATTGGGAATACTGAGCGTTTATTATGCCAAAAAGGAAAATATCCTGGTCTATCCCACAGGCATTGTGAGCACATCGCTCTATGTGTATTTGCTTTCGCGCTGGCAAATGTACGGCGACCTGATTATCAATATCTACTACACCTTGATGAGCATTTACGGCTGGTATATGTGGGCCAAACCGGTGGACAAACAGCATCACCACAGGCCCATTACGCGCACCACGCCGCGCGAATGGATGATGGCGACGCTCATTTTTCTGTTTACTTCGGCCTTTGTGATTGCCGTGTATCGTTACTATGAGGTGATGCCGGATATGGGCCTTGCGGATAGTTTACATTATTTTTGGACGCATTTGCGCACGGGCCGTCTGGCGGATTTGAAAAAAATCACGCCTTTTATGGACACCTTTACCACGGGTGCGGCCTTTGCGGCCATGCTGCTGATGGCCTGGAAAAAATTGGAAAACTGGCACGTGTGGATTGCGCTTAACATCGTTTCGGTGCCGTTGTATTTTATCAAGGGCTACGGATTTACGGGCATTCAATACTTTATTTTTCTGGTATTGGCCTTCCAAGGACTACGCGAATGGAAAACCAAATGGAAAAACTCACGCAAAAGCCGTCCGGCATTGTAAAAATCGTGCTTTTCGGGCCCGAAAGCACGGGCAAAACCACCCTTGCACGGGCCCTGGCCGGGCATTACCGTACCGAATGGGTGCCCGAATATATGCGCACCTATTTGCAACGCAAATGGGACGAGCGGCACGAGACTTGCACGCCCGGAGATTTGCATCCCATAGCCGTAGGACAAATGGCCGATGAAAACCGGCTGATACAAAAAGCCAAACGCTTGCTTTTCCTGGACACCAATTTGCTGGAACTGCAAGTGTATGCCAAGGCCTATTACGGGCAGGCCGATCCTTGGTTGCGGGAAGCGGCCGCACGTGCACATTACGATTTGTATTTCCTGACCTACATTGACACGCCTTGGGAACCCGACGACCTGCGCGACAAGCCCGACGAGCGCGAACCGATGTTTGAACGCTTTCGCAACGCCCTGGAAAAACGGAATTTACCGTATATTGTATTGCGCGGCGACCACGAAACGCGCCTGCGTAAAGCCACCGAAATAATCGATATGATGATGGATACGAACAATCCTTTTACGGCCCGTGATTTGGCCCTGCTGGACAAGCGGGGCATTGCGCCCGCCGAAGCCCTGCGTCAGTGGAAAGCCATCGGCGAAGGGAAATTATATGTAACGCTCGACCGTCCTGCCGTGCCCGGCGACGGTATTGAAGTTTTGGATGCCGGTGAAATCGAGCAAATGGCCGCACGCTTTGACCGGCTGCGCAAGGATTTACGCATCGTCAAGTTTGTGCCTGCATCGGGGGCGGCTACGCGAATGTTTCGCGACTGCCACCGGGTGCGGGGTTTCTTTGCGGAAAATCCCGGGGCCACGTGGAACGAGATGCTCAACCAAACCAGTTTGGAGCGTTGCAAGGATTTTGAACAATGGGCGCCGAAGTTGCCGTTTTATGAGGAAACTGTGGAGAAAGTCCGGGCACAACATTCGGATTATGTTCGGATGTTGGAAGATGAAAAAGCAAGGCATTTCGTGGAATATTTGCTGGGAAAAGATGGCTTGAATTATGCGAATACGCCTAAGGGTTTGGTGCTGTTTCACCGTTATGCGGACGAAAAACGAACGGCCTTCGAGGAACATTTGACCGAAGCGGCCGTGATGCAATTCGATGCGCATTTTACGGTGGCGCCGGACAAGGAAGCGGATTTTGGCCGTGTGGCGGAGCGTTTCGGAAAAAAGGAGGTGGAAATTAGTTTTTCGCATCAATCACCTGCAACCGATACTATTATGACCACGCCCGAAGGCGAACCGGTGCGTGATGCGGCGGGGAATTTGCTTTTCCGTCCGGGCGGCCATGGAGCGCTACTGCAAAATCTGAATATTCCGCAGGCCGATATTCTTTTGGTCAAGAATATCGACAATGTGCAAAAAGATCCGCACAAGGAGCCGACTTACTTGTTTTACCGCGTGTTGGGCGGCCTTTTGTTGGATTGGCGTGAGCGGGTGTTTGAACTGTTGAAACGCCTAGACGAAAAACCCGTAGGCGAGGATTTGGAAAAAATCATAAAAGCGGTGCGTAAAGATTTGAAAATGACCTTAATCGAGGGCTTTGATACGCTTCCCGCATCGCAAAAACGGAAGTATTTGCACTACAAACTCAACCGTCCGATGCGCGTGGCCGGAATGGTAATCAACCGGGGGGCGCCCGGCGGCGGCCCGTTTTGGGTTAAGGACAAGGACGGAAATACCGGCCTGCAAATCGTGGAAAAGGCCCAAATAAATACAGCCGACAAGGGCCAAAAGGCCGTTTTGGAAGCATCCACCCATTTTAATCCGGTGTTTATGGCATTGAGTATGCGGGATTACAAGGGGCGGCCGTTTCGCCTGGCGGATTTTGCCGACCCGGACACGGGTTTTGTGTCGGAAAAAACATTGGAAGGCCGTCCGGTGCGTGTGTATGAGCATCCGGGTTTGTGGAACGGGGCTATGGCGGGCTGGTTGACGCGCTTTGTCGAAGTGCCCGAGGCCGTTTTCAGTCCGGTGAAGGAATTTTACGACCTGCTCAAACCGCCGCATATTTGATATTTTGGAAAAGCTTTTGTATTTTAGCACCAATTAAAAACAAAACATTATGGGATTATTTTCATTTATTAAAGAAGCGGGCGAAAAACTTTTCGGCCACGAGGAAGAAAAAGTGGTGGAAACCAAAAGCCCGGAAGAATTGAACCTGGAAAAAGCCAACCGGCTGAAAGACAAAATCCTGGGTATGGGCTTGCCCGTGGATGATTTGAACATTGTGATTGTTGAAGACAAGGCCCTGGTTTTCGGCACGGTGCCCAACCAGGAAGTGCGCGAAAAGGTGATTTTGGTGGTGGGTAACACCGAAGGCATTGCCCAAGTGGACGACCGTTTGGAGGTGAACGAACCGCAACCCGAAGCCCGTTTCTACACGGTGAAGAAAGGGGATTATTTGAGCAAAATCGCCAAGGAAATGTATGGCGATGCCAATAAGTATAATGTTATTTTCGAGGCCAACAAGCCGATGCTCAAAGATCCCGATTTGATTTACCCGGGTCAGGTATTGCGCATTCCGCCGCTGGATTAAAAAATTTTCCGTACCCAAAAGATTAAAGCGTCCCTTGGTCCCTTGGGGGCGCTTTTTTGTATTGAATTTTCTACAAATGAAAGAATATAAATTAATAGATGTTTACTTGTTTGACGGTGTCATTATGAATGCCTAACTCAATGGTTCTTTTTTTGGCCGTTTCGCTATCTTCATTGTTTTCTATTGCCGGAAAAATATTGATAAACAAATTGAAATCGGGTTTCTTTTTAATATATTTTCCCAAAGTGTCGGCGGGTAAACCCAATTGTCGGATTACTGATTCGTAAGTTTTACCTACGGTAAAAGGTCCGGCCTTTATTTCAGGCGTATCGTAGGCAACAATATCATAAATCATCAGATTTTTATCGGGATAACATTCCCATAAAAAATGGTAATGCTGACCTATGAAATGATGAATGGGGCCCAATGTTTCCGAAAGGGATTGATCACCGGATTTTTGGGTATGCAGAAATTCGAAAAGATTGTCAAAGAACTTTTGAAAAAATGCATTGTACCATTTATCGGAACGAATGTTAATGCTATAATCAGGTATTTTTTTATTGATTTGTAGAACGCCGATTTCCAATAGCCCAGTTGTATCTTCGGGTATTTGGTCATTGGAGTATATTACTTCAAAACAATCGGATAAATCCGCTTCGAGTAAATTCAATTAGTAAATGCAACTTTTAGGGGTATAAATATTTTCCTTGCGAGGCGGTTTCGCTCTTTCTGCGGAGTGGAGCGTAGCGAAACGGAGCAGAAAGAGCGAAGGAACTAAGTCCTTCACCCTTCAAACTCCTAGTTAAGGC
>WGAP01000024.1 GCA_015494775.1 Flavobacteriales bacterium
AGGTAATGCCCGTAGGTGCCGGCGCAGGAACAGCCGCCGCGCGCCTGGATGCCGAACAAATCGTTGAGCAACCGGTTGATCAGGGCGTAAGGCACCTTGTCGGACACAAACGACACCACGCCGAAACGTTCCTTATGGCGTCCTTCGAGTACGCGAATGCCCGGAATGCTTTCCAGGCCGGTGATGAGCCGTTCCACCAGTTCGTGCTCGCGCTTGCAGATTTTATCGGTATCCATTTCTTCTTTGAGCAATACGGCCAAACTCGTGCGTATCATTTGCAGGAAACCGGGTGTGCCACCGTCTTCGCGCATTTCGATGTCGTCAAAATAAACGGCGCCTTCCCAGGGGTCGGTCCACATCACGGTGCCGCCACCCGGTTGGTCGGGCACGTGCAGGCGATACAAATCCCGTTTCATCACCAAAATCCCACCCGAACCCGGTCCGCCCAGGAATTTATGCGGCGAAAACATAAGCGCATCGGGTTTGGAGGACTCATCGCCCGAAAGGTCGATGTCGGCATAAGGGGCCGAGCAGGCGTAATCCACAAATGCACGTCCGCCGTAGCGGTGTGTCAGCCGGATAAAGGTTTCCAAATCGGGCGTCAGTCCGGTAACGTTGGAGCAAGCGGTCAGACTCAAATACACCGGTCGGTGGCGGTGGGTTTTTAACAATTCTTCGTAGGCCGCCGCATCGGGAAAGCCGTTTCGGTCGAAGGGAATGAGTTCCACATCGGCCAGGGTTTCGTTCCACGAAATATGGTTGGAATGATGTTCCATGCGCGAAACGAAAACCACGGGAACCGGATTTAGGTTTCGGCGGATACGCTTTTCGTATGTTTCGTGGACGCGCAGACCCAGGATACGTTGCAATTTATTGACTGCGCCGGTCATACCGTAGCCGGCTTGCAACAGGATATAATCATCGCCGGCTTTGAGATGACGGCGGATGATTTCCCGCGCCCGGTGATAGGCGCGCGTCATGGTTTTGCCGGTAAAAGAGGTCTCGGTGTGCGTGTTGGCCATATACACGCCCAATTGTTCCGACAAATGTTTTTCGATGGGCGTGTAGAGCCGTCCGCTGGCCGTCCAGTCGGTATAAATCAAGGGTTTTTGGCCGTAGGGCGTGGGGATACGGGCATCGATGCCCGTGATGTTTTCGCGAAAAGGGGCAAAATAACGTTGCAAACAATCACTTTCGGAGCTTTGCATCAATCGGGATTTTGTAATATTTCGATGGTTTGAAGGGCTATGCTGCGGGCCTGTTCGGCCGTAGGTGCTTCCACATAAATGCGCACGATGGGTTCGGTATTGGAACGTCGCAGATGAATCCAATGATCAGGATAATCGACCTTGACGCCGTCGGTGGTGTCGATGGAGGCGCCGGCGTGAATGCGGGCGAATTTTTCCAACATTTTTTCCGGTTCAATGCCTTCGAGCCGCAGTTTTTCCTTGGCCATGGCATACCGGGGATAGGATTTTTTGAGTTCGCTCAACGTTTTTCCGCTTTCGGCCAAGTAGGAAAGCAGAAGGGCAATGCCCACCAGGGCATCGCGGCCGTAGTGAAGTGCCGGATAAATGACACCGCCATTGCCTTCGCCGCCGATTACGGCGCCGGTTTCTTTCATCCGGGCCACCACATTGACTTCGCCCACCGCCGATGCGGCATAGGACTGACCGTATTTCCGGGTAATATCACGCAGGGCGCGCGACGATGACAGGTTGGATACCGTAGGCCCGGGCGTTTTTTGCAGGATGTAGTCGGCCACGGCTACCAGTGTGTATTCTTCGCCGAACATACGGCCCTGCTCGTCCACCAAGGCCAAGCGGTCCACATCGGGGTCCACGGCAATGCCCAAATCGTCGCCCAGGGCGGGCACGGCGTGCATCAAATCGGCAAGGTGTTTTTCCAAAGGTTCGGGGTTGTGCGGAAAGCGGCCGTCGGGCAGGCAGTAGAGGCAATGATATTCCACGCCCAAGGCGTCCAGCAGTTTGGGCACGGCAATGCCGCCCGTAGAATTGACCGCATCGATGGCCACACGAAAACCCCGCCGGCGAATGGCTTCGACATTGACCGTATCCAAGGCCAGAATGGCGCGGATATGTTCGTCGATATAGCCGCCTGCGTGTGCGCGGTAGGTTCCCAAGCCGTCCACCGGGGCGTAGTCGATGTTTTCACTTTCGGCCAGTTCCAAAAGTTCACGCCCCAGGGCGGCGGAAATAAATTCACCGCGTCCGTCGAGCAGTTTCAGGGCGTTCCATTGCACGGGATTATGACTGGCCGTAAGGATGATGCCGCCGTCGGCACGGAGGCCGGTAACGGCCATTTCCACCGAAGGCGTGGTGGACAGCCCCAGGTCGATGACATGAACACCCGTGCCCGTGAGCCCGGCCACCACGGCCAGGGCAATCATAGGACCCGAAGGGCGGGCGTCGCGACCCAGCACCACCACGGGATGCGGCTTGCCGCTACGGCGGATGAGCAAGCGGCCGAAGCCGGCGGCAAATTTTAAGGCGTCCGTAGGCGTAAGGTTATCGCCGGGCTTGCCGCCTACGGTGCCGCGAATACCGGAAATGCTTTTGATAAGGGTCATAAATAAGTTGCGCTTTCGGTTTATAAAGATAGGAAAAATCAGCGTGGAAATTAACGATTTGAAGCCGAAAAACGAGATTTTATCGTTTATTTTTATTTATTAACAATCAATTGATAAACTTGGAGGTTTTTAAAAAAGGGGAAATTTAATATAAGATGCGTCAGGGATGGGAGCGGTTATGCGCGGGCGGCGAGCAGGTTTTTCCGCCCGGTGGAGGCGACCCGAGGAAGCCCCACGCACGGGCGGGCGCGGGCGGGCAGAAGGGGCGCCCGCGCAAAAACCGTGAGCCGCCAAGCTGAATTTAAGCGGACAGCCCGACGGCGCCTGGCGTTGCAGGTAATCCGAACGCAGGCGCCGGGACGCCCAAATAAAAATAAGCCCACAAATCCAATAGCCGGTTTGGAATAATCTTTGTAACTTAACATCCGGTAAACACCGGTTATTAATGCGAAACAAATTAATTTTCTTGCTTTTTGTGTTTTTTTCGGCCACCGCCCTGCACGCGCAAAACTACTACCGCCTGCGGGTGGATATTACGGTCAAAAAGAAAAATTTCGACGGTACCTATTCGCTTTCCAAGGGAACGGTTTACTACG
>WGAP01000025.1 GCA_015494775.1 Flavobacteriales bacterium
ATCAAAGCTTTGACCACCGGCAACAAGGTGTCGGAAGGCACATAGCGGTCGGGCGCAATGCCGCCGTGTTCATATACCGTACGGCCGCTTTGGGTATGGAATTTTTTGTGGGTTTGGGCAAAGCGCGTGGTGTGGCCTTGGCTGTCGCGATGCCAGTAGTCCACTTTTTGAATCAGGCGGCCCGAGGGTAAATAGTATTTGGAGATGGTGATTTTGACATAAGTGCCATATTTAACCGGAAAATATCGCTGCACCAATCCCTTGCCGAAACTGGTGTCGCCCACAATGACGGCACGGTCGTAATCCTGCAAAGCACCCGAAACGATTTCCGAGGCCGAGGCGCTGTGGCCGTTGATCCAAATAAAAAGCGGAATATTTTCGTCGATGGGCGAATGTTTGGTGTGGTATTGGCGGTTGAATTTGGTAATACGCCCGCGTGTTTGCACCACCAATTTTCCTTGGGGAATAAACAGGTTTACCGTACCGATGGCCTGACTGAGTAATCCGCCGGGATTGTCGCGCAAATCCAGGATTATGCGTCGGGCGCCTTGGTTTTTCAGGTCCACCAGGGCTTCCTGCACTTCGGTGGCGGCACTGCGGGTGAATTTGCGCAGGTGGATGTAACCCGTTTTTCCGGGCAAAAGTCCGTAGTAGGGCACGGCCTTTTGGTCGATGATTTGGCGGGTGGCTTCCACGGTCAGCATTTTATCGCCGCGGCGAATTTTCAATTTGACCGTAGTGCCGGGTTTACCGGTGATCAATTTATCCTTTTGGGCCGGAGAAAGCGTTTTTAGTTCCTGCCCGTCGATGGCGGTGATGATGTCGCCGGGCAAAAGTCCCGCTTTGCGGGCCGGGGTGTCGGGCATCACGTCGCGGATTTGCAGGCCGTCGTCGTGATTGCGAATGCGGATGCCGATACCGGAAATTTTACCCGATTGGCGCAGCCGTTGTTCGAACATTTGTTGTTCATCGTAAAAACGCGTATAGCTGTCGGTGCCCGAGAGCATGCCTTTGATGGCATCGGTGCCCATTTTTTCGGGATTGGGCGTTTCCACGTAGTTGTTCAAAATTTGCTTCATCACCGAAGCCATAATTTCCATTTGCCGGCCCCATTCGAAATAATCGTCTGCCGGTTGTTGGGCACGAACGGCGAAGAAGGATACCGAAAGGATAAAACCGAACAAAAATTTCCGTATCATTGAATCGAATTTTCCTTATTTTTCCCAAAGATATGAAAACGGAGCGGGACAAGCGGTTTTCGGACGAACAAGTGTATTATTTGATGGCCCTAACGCGGGTGCCGCGCCTGGGAAGTATTAACCTGAAAAAACTTTTGCAGTATTTCGGTACGCCTTCGGCGGTGTTCGAGCAATCGCAGGCGGATTTGGAAGCGGTGGCCGGCCCCGGCTTGGCACGCAACATCAAGGCGTTCGACCGGTTCGATGTGGTGGACAAGGAGTTGGAATATACCCGTAAAAACGACATCCGCATAGTGGATTTGACCCATCCGGAATATCCGTTCCGGCTTCGCCACACGCCCGACGGCCCGGCCGTGTTGTTTGTCAAGGGCGAACTGCCCCAAGGACCCCGGCCGTGTATTGCCGTGGTAGGAACGCGCAAAATGACCGGTTACGGACGTATGTTTATCGACCGTTTTTTGAAGGATTTGCAGGAATATTCGCCGGTGATTGTCAGCGGTTTGGCCTACGGTGTGGATGTGGAAGCCCACCGCAAGGCCATGGAATACGGCATGCCCACCATAGCCGTCATGGGCACTTCGTTTAGAAAAATCTATCCGCCGGTGCACCGCAAGGAGTATGACATGATTTTGGGCTCGGGCGGCGCGGTCATCACGGAAACCTGGTCGGAGGAAAATACCGACCCCAATTTTTTCTTGCGCCGCAACCGCATTGTGGCCGGCATGACCGAAGCCACCGTGGTGGTGGAATCGGCGGCCAAAGGCGGCGCCCTGACCACCGCCGAAATGGCCCTTTCCTACAACCGCGACGTATTTGCCGTGCCCGGACGCATCAATGATATTTACAGCGAAGGATGCAACCGGCTTATTGCTACGGACAAGGCGCGTATTTTGCTCTCGGCCCGGGATTTGGTAGCTAACCTTAATTGGCCGGCAAGGCAAGCTACGCGGCCGGTGCAACGCCAATTGTTTCCCCAATTGGACGAACGGGAAAAGCGGATTTACGAATACCTGCTCAATCACGGCCCCGAACACGCCGACCTGTTGGCCGTGCAATTGGCATTGCCCGTATCGGAGTTGAACCAAGCCCTGTTGATGCTGGAACTCAAAGGCGTGATTACGGCTTTGCCGGGTAATCGGTTTGAGGCGCATTAACAAAAAACCGCTTCCCCTAAACGGAAAGCGGTTTGGCCCAAACACGACCGACCTATGGCAAGCGTCAGTGTTTGAGAAATTTCCGGACGTAAACATCTTTTCCGCTACGAATGTGCAGGATGTAAGTTCCTTCGATCAATCCCGCCGTAGGGATACGTAAAGATGCGGTTTGGGCGGGAAAATAATGTTGCAATAAACGTCCGTTGATGTCGGTGATGCTGATTTCGTCAATGGGTTGCGCGGAACGTACCGTCAAATAGTCCGTGGTGGGATTGGGATAAATTTTCCCTTCCCAGCGGCTGTTTTGCACCACTTCCAAGGTGGACGACAATTCCACCGTCCAGCGGTCGGCATTTCCCGAATTGGCGCTTACATCATTGTCCGACGAAGCCGAGGTGCCGGTCAATACCAAATTTCCGGCGGCATTTTTAATAATGTAATGTGCATTGTCGTATTGCGAGCCGCCGAAATTTTTTTGTACCAGCAAAGAACCGGCCGTATTGACGGCAAAGACCCAAACGTCTTTGTCTCCGTAATTGCCGGTCAGGTCGCCGTTGGTCGATTCGGCATAGCCGGCCATGACCAAGTTATTGTTGAGCCAGGTCATTCCATAGGCCGTTTCGGCATCGGAACCGCCGTAGGTTTTGGCCCAAACAAGGTTACCCGCCCCGTCCAGTTTCATCACAAAGGCATCCGAACCGCCGTTGTTTCCACCGGCAAAATTCTGGTCGGATGAATGGGTAAAACCGGTCAGGTAAATATTACCCGAGGCGTCATAGGTAACGTCATAGCCGGTTTCTTCGGATGAACCGCCGAAATTTTTGGCCCACATTAAATTGCCCGTGGCACTTACTTTGGCCACAAGGATGTCCATGCCACCCTTGTTGCCCGATAGGTCGCCGTCGTTGGAATCGGTGGTGCCCACTACAATAAAATCGCCCGAAGGAAGGCGGGTTACGGCTTCGAGCCGGTCGGTTTGCGAACCGCCGATGGCCAGTTGCCAATTGATCAGCCCCGAGTTTTTGTTTACCGAAACCAACCATCCGTCCATTCCGCCGTGGTTACCCGAAACATCCTGATCGTTCGAGCGGGTATAACCGGCCATAACGATGTTATGCGAAGGCGTCATCAAGGCGTCGCGTACCACGTCCACGTCCGACCCGCCATAGACTTCCTGCCACAGCACGTTGCCCGTTGTTTGGGCGCTGATAATCCAAAAGTCGTATAATCCACGGTTGTGCGTGGCCGTTCCGTCGGACGAGGCCGTATAGCCGATAACGAAATATCCGCCGTTGTTGTCATAAAGCACCCGAACCCCCAAGTCGTCGGCCGAGCCGCCGTAGGAATAGGTTTGTTGATGATTGCCCGAGGCATCCAAGCGGAAAACGGCAATATCGTAACTGCCGAAGGTCGTGGTGATGTTGCCGTCGGAGGAATTGGTGGTGCCTACGGTAAGATAACCGCCGCCGGTGAGTTCGCGGACATACATACCGCCGTCGTAACTGCTTCCGCCGTGGCTTTTTTCCCAAGCCAACGAAAAATTTTGTGCCTGCATCCAGGCCGATACGGCCAGTAATAAAAGGAATAATTTGGTTTTCATAAAACTTGATTTTTTTGTGATATTTGTTACACATCAAAATTAATGCCCCGATTAGCCGTAACCGGGCGTTATTGAAGCAACGGCCCTTGCGGTTCAATCAAAGGCGTATTTCGTTTAAGGAAAGGATCGGGGCGCCGGCCCGCGCGTCAGCGCGGGGCCGGCGGCGCAAAACAAATCGGGATTTTCCAAAAATGCCCGGCTGAATACTTACGTGCCGACGATAAATTATGTTTCCGAAAAAGTTTTGCGCCGCCGGCCGCGGAGCTTCGCTCCGCGCCGGCGCCCCAACCTTCCCCGCGCCAGCGGGCGCAGCGGTATCCTTGCGCGGCAGCCGGCGAACGTTTTTTGTGCCGGCGGCAGGGGCTCGCAGCGCAAGAGACCACGGCGCCGGCCCTACAAAAACCGCCGGATGACGGGCAAGATAGGAGCGGAGCACGCGGCGGGCGCCGCGTGAGCACGCCGCAGCATGAGCGAAAGCGAAAGGATGCGGCATGTGCGAACGTGTGCGGCCGGGCGCCCTGAAAATTATCCTGCTTGCTTAGGTCCCGACGCACTCGGTTTTTTTTCATAATTTTGACACAACATTCCAAGAAATTTTTCCTATGAAAAAATATGCTTATCCCATACTTATCGCCGGATTGCTTTTGGGTTTGGCTTCCTGCGGCAGCGGGAAACACAAAGTCCGGCAAACGGCACAACAAACCGGCACCACTTCCGGCAACCACAACGTGGTTACGCTCAATTACATCAACCGGTTCAAGACCATAGCCAAACGGGAAATGAAAGAATACGGCATTCCGGCAAGTATCACCCTGGCACAGGGTATTTTGGAATCCAATTCGGGCGAGAGTAAACTGGCTCGCGAAGCCAACAACCATTTCGGCATCAAATGCGCCGACAATTGGACCGGCAAACGCTACCTGCAAGACGATGACCACAAAAACGAATGCTTCCGCGTGTATGACAATCCCGAAGATTCCTATCGCGACCATTCCAAATTCCTGGCCAAGCGTCGCCGCTACGCCTTCCTGTTTCGCCTGCCTTTGACCGATTACGAGGCCTGGGCCAAAGGACTCAAACAAGCCGACTATGCCACCGACAAAAGCTATCCGCAAAAACTTATCTACCTGATCGAGAAATACCATTTGGACAAATACGACCGCGAGGTGTTGGACGAAATGAAAATCAAACCCCGCGAAACGGCAAAAAACGATGAGAATTCCAAAGGCGAAAAAATCATTTACGAAGTAAAAGCCGGCGAAACGCTTTATACCATTTCGCGTAAATTCGGTATTCCGGTGCGGGAAATCAAGGATTTGAACAACCTGGTGGATTTCGATATTTACGAAGGCCAAATCCTGGTGCTTAAAATTCCCGAAGAAAAGGCCCAAAATATGGAAGACCAGGAAGAAACCGAACCCCAATCCGACGGAAACGATAACAACGACGGACAAACCGGCCAACCCACGGCCAAGGATACAACGCAAACCGTTACTCAACCCAACCCGCAAGCCGTTCAAAGCATCGAGCAGGTTAGTCCTACCCAAGAACAACAAGCCGTGGAAACTCCCGCCGCTCCCGCCCAAGCAACTCCGGTTCGGGGCACAAAACATACCGTTCAACCCAAAGAAACCCTTTTCGGCATCGCCCGTCAATACGGTGTTAGCGTCGAAAGCATACGCCGTGCCAATAATCTTTCGGACAACAACTTGAAAGTGGGACAAATTTTGATTATACCCCAAGCGGGTGCCGAAAATCAAGCACAGGAAGAAAACTCCACGCCGCAAACGCCCGAATATCACATCGTTCAACCGGGTGAGACGCTCTACCGTATTCATGTCAAATACGGCATTCCCGTGGAAACCCTGCGCCGGTTGAACGGACTCAAAGACAACACCATTCACGTAGGACAAAAAATCCGTTTGCGCTGATGAAAAAAATCCTGTTCCTGCTGCTGATTTTACGGATGATTCCGGCCGGTGCCCAAAAGTTGCATCCCTTTCGCATTACCGACGGCGAAGGGCACAGGGTGTCCTACCGCAAATTACTTCGCCAAGCCGCAAAGGCCGATGTGGTTTTTTTCGGCGAACTACACGATAATCCCATTGCCCATTGGGTTGAAATCAAATTGACCGAGGATTTATACAAGCACAAACAAGGAAAACTGCTTCTGGGCGCCGAAATGTTTGAAACCGACAATGCACAGGCATTGAAAAACTATTTGGACAAAAAAATCGACCGTAAGGGTTTGGACTCCACCGCCCGCCTTTGGCCCAATTTCAAGGACTACAAGCCCATGGTGGATTTCGCCCGCGAGCATCATATTCCGTTTGTAGCCACCAACGTGCCGCGCCGCTATGCCTCTATGGTTTTTCACGGCGGTTTCGAACGCTTGGATTCCTTGCCCCGGAATGAAAAACAATGGATGGCTCCCTTGCCCATTCCCTACGATTCCACGCTTTCGCAATACCGCAAAATGCGCAATATGATGCCCTCGCACCGCGGCGCCAACCTGCCCAAAGCCCAGGCGCTCAAAGATGCCACCATGGCCTACAATATTGCCCGGAACATGAAAGAGGGCTATACCTTTTTGCATTTCAACGGCAGTTATCATTCGGCTTTTCATCAGGGCATTTTGTGGTATCTGAAAAGGCGTAAACCGCAAGCCCACATCCTGACCATCGAAGTAGTCAGTTCTGACGATGTGCACCGGCTACCCGAAAAAGCCCGTAAAACCGCCGATTTTATCATTATCGTGGACAAAGAGATGCCTTCCACCTATTGATTGCTTGTATGAATGATGCCTACTTTGCTGCAAACATTGTAACAATTTTTACGATTTTGCATCGTTACATTATAAACCGTAAACAAATCCCTAACAATGATGAAAAAATTATTGCTTTTATTCGCGCTGGGCATACTGTTTGTACAATGCCACAGCACCAAGAAAAAAGCGGAACAAGCCATGACTGACCAAACCGCACAGCCCGCCGGCAAGCCCGCCGGAAAACCCGACAAAGATTACATCCCCGTTGACCCCGACGTGCGTATCGGAAAATTGCCCAACGGCATGACCTATTACATTCGGCACAATGCCAAACCCGAAAAAAAGGTCTATATGCTCCTGCCCGTCAAAGTGGGTTCGGTGGTGGAAGACGACGACCAACAGGGCTTGGCCCACTTTATGGAACACATGAACTTTAACGGCACCAAAAATTTCCCCAAAAACGAACTGGTGGATTTCCTCCAAAACATGGGCGTTCGTTTCGGTGCCGACCTCAACGCCTTTACTTCCTTTGACAAAACGGTCTATATCCTGCCCATTCCCATCGACAAGCCCGAAAATTTGGACAAAGGGCTCCTGGTATTGCACGATTGGGCCTATTTTGCCACCCTCGACCCGCAGGAAATCGACAAGGAACGCGGCGTGGTACTCGAAGAATACCGCCTGGGCCAAGGTGCCGAGGAACGTATGCGCCGTAAATGGTGGCCCGTACTGCTCCAAGGTTCACGCTACGCCGAACGCATACCTATCGGCAAAAAGAAAATTCTGGAAACCTTCCATTATGACGTTTTGAAACGCTTCCACAAGGATTGGTACCGCCCCGATTTGGAAGCCGTCGTTATCGTAGGCGACATCGACCCTGATGTCGTGGAGCAAAAACTCCAAAAAATGTTTGCCGACATTCCGGCTCCCCAAAATCCGCGCGAACGAAAATATTACACGGTTCCCAATCACAAGGAAACCCGCGTGGCCGTGGCTTCGGACCCCGAAGCCATGTTCAATCAAGTTTTGGTTACCTACAAGGCCCGTGAGGATTACAAACCCATGAAAACCGTGGATGATTACCGCCGAAAACTCCTTACGGATTTGTACCTCAAAATGCTCAATAACCGCCTGGACGACATCAAGGAACAAGCCAACACGCCCTATTCCGGCGCCGGCGCTTCCTACGGAACTTTCGTAGCACAAACCAAGGAGGCCTTTGTGCTTTCGGCCATTACGCCGGCCGACAAACGCCTGGCCGCCCTCGACACCCTGCTCTATCAGGCCAAAAAAGCCAAACTTTACGGCTTTACCCCGAGCGAATTCGAACGCGCCAAAAAAGAATTGATGGCCAACATCGAACAGGCCTATCAAAACCGCAACACCACCGATTCGGATAATTTCGCTTGGCAATACGAAGAAAATTTCACCCTGGGCGAACCCATCCCTTCGGTGGAATGGGAATACAATATGCACAAATGGTTCCTTCCCCGTATCCAACTGAGCGAAGTTAACGCACTCGGTAAAAAATTCATCCACGACGACAACCGCGTCATCGTGGTAACCGGCCTCAAAAAGAAAGGTATCCCCGAAGTAACCGAAAACGATGTTTGGAACACCATCCATAAAGTGGATGCCCAAAACATCCCCGCTCCCAAGGAAAGTACCGAACAACTCAGCTTGATGAAAGACAAACCCGCCCCGGGAAGGATTGTCAAGGAAACCCGCAACGACAAATTGGGTACCGTAACACTCACACTGAGCAACGGCGCCACGGTTACCTACAAAAAAACCGACTTTAAAAACGACGAAGTGTTGGTCAACTATTGGAAATTCGGCGGAAAATCCTTGCTCACCGACGACGAACTCAAAAAAACCGCCTTTGCCTTCAAAGCCGTACCCGATGCCGGTGTCAACGGATTGGACAAAAAAGAACTGCGCAAGGTTTTGGCCGGAAAAAAAGTACAGGTAACCCCCGCCGTGGACGACATCGATTCCTACGGAAACGGAAAATTCCGTCCCGCCGACATGGAAACCTGGTTTCAATTGAACTTCCTCTACTACACCCGTCCCAACTACGACCCCGACGCCTTTGCTTCCTGGAAAAAACGCCAGGCCTTTATGATCAACCTGACCAATAATCCGATGTATCGATTCCTCCTGGAATACTACAAATTCGTCAACCGGAACAATCCCCGTTACGTCCCCATTTTCCCCACCAAGGAATGGATTGATAACCAGGATTATAAATTGGCCTTCGACAAATTCCGTGAATTCTTCGATGGCGCCGGCGGCTATCACTTCTATTTCGTGGGCAATTTCGACGAACAAAAACTCCGCGAATATATCCTAACCTACATCGGCGGGCTGCCCGCATCCCAACGGCCCGATAAATACCGCCAACTGCCCGATTATGCACTCAAAGGCAAGCATCAATTCATCTACCACAAAGGCACGGAACCCAAAAGCATGGTCATCATCGGACAATATTCGCCGGCCAAATATAACTACACCGATAACCTCTATCTGAGAGCATTCGGCGAGATATTGACCAACCGGCTCATCAAGGAAATCCGCGAAAACGAAAGCGGTGTATATACCATCCGGGCCCAAGCCGGCATGCGCGACATACCGCATTCCAAGGTCTATATGGGCATCACTTTCCCTTGCGGGCCCGAAAATGCCATCCGGCTCAAAGATAAGGCCCTTAAACTTTTCCTGGACTTGCTCCAAAACGGCCCCACCGACGATGATTTGAACAAAATCAAGCAGGCGTGGCTTTCCCAATACCGCAAAAAAGCCAAGGAAAACCGCTTTTGGCTTTCCTACCTTGCCGACACGGACTACTACGGCTACGATGCAGCACGCTTCTTTGCCTACGAAGATTTTGTCAACAACATGACCCCCGACGACATTCGCCGTGTGGCCCAAAAATACCTAAGCAATCCCCAATCCGACATCACGGGCATCTGGCTGCCCGAAAACTACGACGACCAAGGGCATCCGCTGAAAGAAGGCCAATAAACGCCGCAAAATTTATCCCGCAAAACCGTCTCCTTTGCGAGGCGGTTTTTTATTTGGGCGCCTGCCGACATTGCTGCGCAATGTGCGGCACCGGGCTGTCCGCTTATATTCGCCTTGGCGGATGCCGTGGTTTTGCGCGGGCGCACGTCCCGCGCGCCCGCGCCCGCCCGTGCGTGGGGCTTCTTCCAGTCGCCTCGTATGTTTGCAGCATGAAAAATTTTATAATTTTGTTTACATCCGAAACAAAAGGGAAAGAAGGTAAGAACCCTGGTCGACTAGGTACGTTTAACGATACCGTGGCGGAGAAATTTTTCTTACCTTCTTTCTTCCTTAGTTTGAACAAAGTATCTAGGGATGTTGGGCTTTGGGCCGAACAATCTCGCATAAAACACGAGAGAAAACAAGGAAGAAAATCCTTTTTGGGACGGGTGCCTTTTGAACCATTAAACTTTTTACAAATGGACACACAACAAATTTTACGCCAAAACATCGGTATTGACGTCAGTATGGCGGATTTTACCGTGCAGCACACCTCCATCGACATGGAAGGAAACATCAAACATTCCAAATCCAAACAATTCTCCAACAATCTTTCGGGTTTTAAGGCTTTTCTGAAATGGGCCGAAAAGGTGAAACATCCCGATATGGATTTGCGTTTTACCATGGAAGCTACCGGTATTTACTACGAAAGATTGGCTTACTACCTTTTGAAACAAGGTAAATACGTTAGCGTATTACTGCCTAACATGGCCAAGAAATTCAGCGAAAGCTTAAATCTCAAATCCAAAACCGACAAAATCGATGCCAAGGGCTTAGGCCAATTGGGGGTTGAACGTAACCTGCCCCAATGGAAAATAGGCCCTAAAATTTATAGAGACCTCAAAAAATTATCCCGGGAACGAGAACGTTTGGTCAAGCACCGTACCGCTGGAAAAAGTCAGTTACATGCCGAAAAACGTAGTGGTGAACCGATGAAAATCATTATCCAACAATTACAAC
>WGAP01000026.1 GCA_015494775.1 Flavobacteriales bacterium
AAGTGGAACAAAAACTCTTCGAAGGGCTCAGACCCTTCCTCCCCAAAGGTATGACCTTCGACCAATTTATCAGTACCAAAGGTGAGAAGCAATACGGCATGATGCAATCCATCAAAGTTGGTCCCACCATTGCCGACGACATCAAAAAAGGCGCTGTTTGGGCCGTGATATTCTCGCTCTTGGCCATTTTTATCTACATCCTTGTGCGCTTCAAATACTGGGAATTCAGTGTGGGCGCCATTGTGGCCTTGATTCACGATGTATTGTTCACATTGGGTATTTTCTCGCTCACCTACAAGATTATGCCCTTCGATATGGAAGTGGATCAGGCCTTTATCGCCGCCATCCTGACCGTTATCGGTTATTCATTGAACGACACGGTGGTTATCTTCGACCGTGTGCGTGAATACTTTAAAATACACCTGTCTTGGAAGCCCGAAAAACTCATCAGCCGGGCTTTGGGCTCCACGCTATCGCGAACCTTTAACACTTCGTTTACCACCTTTATCGTTTTGTTGGTGGAATTCTTCTTCGGCGGCGACAGTATCCGCGGATTTATTTTCGCCTTGATGGTGGGTGTGGTTGTGGGAACCTATTCGTCCTTGTTTGTGGCTACGCCCATTATGTATGACTTAATGAAAAAACGTTTCGACCAAGTGTTGAAACGAAAAAAATAATCCGGTTACGGACCCTTGCATAAATCCCGGCCCTTCGGCCGGGATTTTTTGTTTATGGAAATAATTTTTCCCACAGGCGGTTTTCCCCACCGCCTCGCTTCACTGCGTTCGCTCGGCGGCACCATACAATTATGCCCAATCCGTGCAGCCCCCTACGGGAACAAGAATGAAGCATCCGGCCACCGCAATAAAAAAAGCCGCCCCGTAAAAACGAAGCGGCCCGAATAACCTAAAAAACAATAGATTTATTTGCCCAAAACACGTGCTACGGTCTTGCCGATTTCGGCCGGCGATTCGACCACTTCAACGCCGTGGGCGCGCAGGATTTCCATTTTGGCCTGCGCCGTGTCGTTCTTGCCGCCCACGATGGCGCCGGCGTGGCCCATGGTGCGGCCTTTGGGTGCCGTTTGACCGGCGATAAAGGCCACCACGGGTTTTTTATTGCCCGTTTCCTTGATGTATTTGGCGGCTTCGGCTTCCAGGTTGCCGCCGATTTCGCCAATCATCACGATGGCATCGGTTTCGGGGTCGTTCATAAACATTTCAACGGCTTCCTTGGTGGTGGTGCCGATGACGGGATCACCGCCGATACCGATGGCCGTGGAAATGCCCAGCCCTTGCTTTACGATTTGGTCGGCGGCTTCGTAGGTGAGCGTTCCCGACTTGGACACCAAGCCCACGCGACCTTTTTTGAACACAAATCCGGGCATAATACCCACTTTGGCTTCGCCGGGTGTGATCACACCCGGACAGTTGGGCCCCACCAAACGCACACCGTGGCGGTCCACATAGTCTTTGGCCTTGACCATATCGGCCACGGGAATACCTTCGGTGATGGCCACAATCACGCCGATGCCCGCCTCGGCGGCTTCCTTGATGGCATCGGCCGCAAAGGCCGGCGGAACAAAGATGATGGACACATTGGCGCCGGTGGCATCCACGGCTTCCTTCACCGTGTTGAATACCGGGCGGTCCAGATGCGTCATTCCGCCCTTGCCAGGCGTTACGCCGCCCACCACATTGGTTCCGTATTCAATCATTTGCTTGGCGTGGAAGGTTCCTTCGGAACCGGTAAATCCTTGCACAAGCACGCGGGAATTTTTATTGACAAGCACACTCATCGGTCGATTTCTTTTTGAATTTCGACGCTAAATATCCAAAAAAAATGCCCGCACAAGGCAGGCATTTATCAGTTTTTCGGCTTTTTTCAGTCCTTGACGCGTTCCATATATTCGCCCGTAAGCGTGTTTACTTTGATTTTGTCGCCTTCGTTGATAAAGAGCGGCACTTTGACTTCGGCGCCGGTTTCCACGGTGGCCGGTTTGGTGGCGTTGGTGGCCGTGTTGCCTTTAACACCGGGTTCGGTGTGGGTTACTTCCAAAATCACGCTGGCGGGCATTTCCAAGGTGAGCGGCGTGTTGTCGTCGGCTTTGATCAGGATGGTAACTTCTTCGCCTTCTTTGAGGAATTGCGGCGCGTCGATGGCGCTTTCGGGCAAATCGATTTGTTCGAAACTTTCGTTGTCCATAAAATGATAACGTTCGCCGTCGGTATAGAGGTATTGGAATTTGCGGGTTTCCACGCGCACGTCTTCGATTTTATGACCGGCCGGAATGGTCAGGTCGAGGACGCGGCCGGTGGTCAAGCTCTTGATTTTGGTGCGCACAAAGGCGGGCCCTTTACCGGGTTTTACGTGCAGGAATTCAACGATTTTGTAAATATCGTTATTGTGCCGGATGCACAGTCCTTTGCGAATGTCGGAAGTGGATGCCATAGGAAAGATTTTGAGGTTTGCACAAAGGTAAAAAATTTTGGCCGGAATGGGGTGGTTTTTTCGGGCGCCTCCCCGCACATCGCTACGCGATGTCGGGGCCGGGCTGTCCGCTTATATTCAGCTTGGCGGCTCGCGGTTTTTGCGCGGGCGCGCGTGTCGCGCGCCCGCGCCCGCCCGTGCGTGGGGCTTCCTGCTGGTCGCCTCCGCCGGGCGGAAAAACCTGCTCGCCGCCGGCGCTTCATACCGCTCCCATCCCTGGCGCAAATTTAGTTTTGAGTTGATTTTTATCGAAGCGACCGGATTGACCGGCCGGGGCTTCGATACACTGCTCACTGCGTTCGCAGCACTCAGCCGCCGGCCTTTTCCTGCGCGACAAGTCGCGCTTAAATGACAAATACCGAACAATCTAACACGGGGTATTAATGGAAAAAACCAAGATTCGCGAAGCGAATAAAAAAATCTTTTTCACCAAAATAGGCGGGCAAAATTTGGAAATCCAGGGCGCAGCCCGCCAAATTTTGACCGCGGTTTTCGGGGCGTCGTAAATTTAACCCGATGACGCCCCGAAAAATTTATTGAAAAAGTGCCCTTTTCTTTGGTTCTTTCTTTTGGGCAAACAAAAGAAAGAACAAGGAAAACAACCGCTCCCATCCCTGGCGCAAATTTAATTTTGCGTTTTGAGTTCTTAGTTTTGAGTTGATTTTTATCGAAGCGACCGGATAAAAAGCGGCACTTATGCACCTGATAAGTCGCCTTGCCAAGCCGCCGGCCTTCCCTTTACGCTTCGCCCACACC
>WGAP01000027.1 GCA_015494775.1 Flavobacteriales bacterium
AGGTCATTGAGTGATTTTTGCGTAGCAAAAATTGTATCGAAATGACCGGCCGGCCGGGGCTTCGATACACTGCTCACTGCGTTCGCAGCACTCAGCCGCCGGCCTTTTCCCGCGTGATAAATTGCGCGGATACATCAACAAAAATTGTAGCGGAGCAAGACCGAAGGGCTTGCGGAGCCGCCGAGGAAACCGAAGGGTTCCGAGGCATGCAAGGAGACCGACAGGGCTTCGCAGCACGCGAAGGGAGACATCATAAGTGGCTCCCGAAGCCGCGAAGCGAGACCGAAGGGCTCGCGTAGCCACGAAGAAGACCGCGGCCGCCGAGCGTAGCGAGGCGGCAAAGGGCTTCGTAGCCCGCGAAGCAAGACAAGGGGCGCCGGCGCCGCGCAAGGCGCGGGGCCGGCGGCGCAAAAAACGGCGGGATTTATCTTGTTGAAGCGTTGAAAATTCACCAAACCCGTATTAAAGCATTTACCGCTAAAATTTTGCGCCGCCGGCAGCGGAATTTCATTCCGCCGCCGGCGCCCCGACGGCTTGTGGAGCCGCGTAGTTAGCTCGAAGGGCTACGGAGCGAACAAACTAAATTTTATCACCACGCCGGCGTTCCATCACCACCGACGCGCGCCCGATTTGGCCGGGTAACGGGGGATGCAGCTTGGAAAAAACGATGCGCACATATTGCACTTGCGGAAATTCGTCGAGCACGGCACGCACAATGCGGGCGGCGGCATGCTCCATCAGGTCGGAGTGGATGCGCATTTGACGGCGGACGCAGGCATAAACGTCGGCATAGTTGAGGGCGCCTTCAAGCCGGTCGGTGCGGGCGGGACCCGACAGGTCGAGGCCCAGGGTTAAACTTACGCCGAATTCACCGCCGGTTTGCTTTTCGGCGGCCAAACAGCCGTGGTCGGCGTGGAAAAGCATTTCGTCAAGCACAAAATAATCCATAAAAAAGCCCTGCGATTTGCAGGGCAATTTACGATTTTCGTGTCAAAAGCGGAATTAATTTTCCTTGTTTTCGTCCTTGGGTTCGTCTTTGATCAATTCCTTATGGATGATTTCTTCGTAAATATGTTCAGGCAGTGCTCCCACCTGCATCATGGGTGTGCCTTCCATGGGAATAAACAGCACCGAAGGAATGTTGCGAATGCCGAACATGGCGGCCAATTCGCGTTCGGCTTCGGTGTCCAGTTTCCATATTTTGAGTTTGCCTTCGTATTTCTCCTGCAATTTTTCCATAATGGGGGCAATCATTTTGCAGGGTTGGCACCAATCGGCATAAAAGTCCACGATAGCGGGCACGTTGCCTTTGTATTTCCACTCTTTTTCGTTCTCGTAGTCAAAGATTTGGTCTTTGAATTTTTGTAAAGTAAGATGTTCTACTGCCATAATATTTTCGGGTTTTAAAGTTTCGCAAAGGTATAACAAAAAGTGTGCCGAGGCAAGGGGGTTACTGCCTGCGGATGAATACCAACTTATGTTCATCGGACACTTCGGGAGCAAAGCGGTATCCCAGTCCGTCGAATGCTTTCAAATCTTCGGGCCTGCGGGGATTGTTCAGCGCAATCCACCGGGCCATGTTGCCGCGTGCGCGTTTGGCCAAAAGGCCGATGGTGCGATAGGCACCGCGTTTGTAGTCCTTGAAGTCGATATGCACAACGGGTGCTTCCAAACGGCTTTCATCCACCACGGCGGCGTATTCCTTGCTGGCCAAATTGATCAAGGGTTGGCCTTGCAGTTCGTTGCGCAAGTGTTCGGTAACCGCATCACGCCAGTAGGATTGAAGGTTTTTGTGTCCATCCACCGGTAGCGGGGTTTTCATTTCCAAGCGGTAGGGCATAATCAGGTCCAAGGGACGCAAAAGTCCGTAAAGGCCCGAAATGATGCGTACATGCGCCTGCAAATCGGGTAATTTTTCGGGCGGAAAAGTTTCGATATCCAAGCCCTTGTAAGTGTCGCCATCGTAGAGGAACACGGCCGGATAACTGCCTTGGGTGCTCCACTGTTGGAAACGCTCGGCATTGAGTTCTGCCAATTTGGCGGAAATACCCATAAGTTCCGTCAGTTGTTCGGGCGTGAATTTTTTCAAACGCGCTGCCAATTCGGCGGCTTTATCCTTGAAAACGGGCTCGGTAAAGGGCAGATTTTCGGGAAAAACCCTTTGTTGATTGAGTTTTTTTGCCGGTGAGAGAATGGCAATCATAGATTGGGAATTATCGGTTTATTTTGTTTATTGCAAAATATATGCAAAAATATTTACAAAAAACCGATTTGCTAAAAATTTGTAATAAAATAAAATAATAATGAAATAAAATAATTTTATACCCGTTCAAAATACGGAATTATCAATCGTTTGCTACGTGGTGGTCGTGTAGGTATTTGATAATACCGTCGGCCAAGCCGATGCTGGGCACATAAATTTTGTCGGCACCGCTCCAATTCATGGCGCGGGTATAGATTTTGGCTGCGGGAATAATCACGTCGGCACGGTCGGGATTGAGGCCCAATTCTTTGATGCGTTGCTTGTAGCTCATGGATTTGAGCATTTTATACAGGGCTTTCAAATGGGGTTTGGTCAGGGGCGAACCGGGCACTTTGCCCGACATTTTGAATAATTTATTGATGTTACCACCCGAACCGATAAGGTAAATATCGTCCAGATTTCCGGTGTTTTCTTTGACCCATTGTTTGGCCCGTTTCCATTCGCCGGACGGTATTTTGTCTTTGAGCGAGCGTACGGTGCCCAGCTTAAAGGATTGCGAGCCCTTTTTGCGTCCGTGTTCGATGACCGTAAATTCCGTGCTTCCGCCGCCCACGTCCACATACAGGTAGTTTTTGTTCGGGTCGATGAGGTCTTCCAGGTCGGTGTAGGCGATGAATTCCGCTTCGCGGGCGCCGTCGATGATTTCGATTTCAATACCGGTTTCTTTGCGGATGCGGTCGATGACCTGTTTGCCGTTGCGGGCTTCGCGCATGGCCGAGGTGGCCACGGCCAAATAATCCTGCACGTCAAACACTTCCATCAGCAATTTGAAGGCCTTCATGGCCTTGATGAGCTTGGCCTGCTTGGAAGGGGAAATTTCGCCGCGGTCGAAAACGTCTTCGCCCAGCCGCACCGGTACACGTACCAAGGTGTTTTTCTTGATTTTACTTCGTTTGTTTCCGTCGCGCACCACATTGGCAATGAGCAAACGAATGGCATTGGTTCCGATATCGATAGCGGCGAATTTGACGATTTTCATAACCCGGATTTTCAAGCCAAAGATAAACAAATTCGGTCGTAAGCGGTCAAAGGTATTCGTCGGGATTGAAAATATTGCGTTCGCCGGCCTTTTTCTCGGCGATGATTTTTTTCAGGATTTCGCGTGAGCAATTTCCTTCGTATTCATCCTTGGTGCGCCCGCAGAATTGGCAGGGTTCGCCGTCGGGGTTGGTGTCGGGATTCATACTGGCGCAGGTGCCTTCGAATTTGCCGTCTTTTTTGAAAAACATTTTAATCCCGATGCCCACAATGCCCAATCCGATGAGGATGCTTGAAAGTAGAAGGATTAACCAAAAGGAATGTGTCATGTTCAACCGGTTTCGGGTTCAAAGCTATAAAAGTTCGGGCTGAAAACCTACGATGCGTGGCATAAAAAAAGAGCTTCCGGCGGGGAAGCTCTTTTATTCGAAAAATTTTTATCCGAATCAATGTAAAAGTTCGGCCAAAATCAGGGCCACTACGGACATCAATTTGATCAGGATGTTGAGCGAAGGGCCCGAAGTGTCTTTGAAGGGGTCGCCCACGGTGTCGCCCGTAACGGCAGCGGCATGGGCGGGACTACCTTTGGTGAGTTTTTGGCCGTCCACTTCCACGCCTTCTTCGATCATTTTCTTGGCATTATCCCAAGCACCGCCTGCGTTGGCTTGGAAAATGGCCATCATCACGCCGCTGACCAAAACGCCGGCAAGCAGCCCGCCGAGCATTTCGGCGCCGCCCAAAAAGCCGATAACAATGGGCGTGAGCACGGCAATCAGGCCCGGCAAAAGCATTTCGCGCAGCGATGCTTTGGTGGAAATGGCCACACATTTTTCGTATTCGGCGTGTTCGTCCGCACTTTCAAATTCCTCGACATCTTTTTTGTCCCATTGGTCTTCGGGTTTGTCGCCGTATTTACGCATAATTTCCAAGGCCTTTTTCAGTTGGGGAATATTATGGAATTGGCGACGCACTTCGTCGATCATATCTTTGGCGGCACGTCCCACGGCACCCATGGCCAAGGACGAAAACAGGAAAGGCAACATGCCGCCGATAAGCAATCCGGCCATTACCAAAGGATTGGCCACATTGATGGCCGACAAATCGGCTTTGTG
Source organism: Flavobacteriales bacterium (assembly GCA_015494775.1). Taxonomy (GTDB): domain Bacteria; phylum Bacteroidota; class Bacteroidia; order Flavobacteriales; family Flavobacteriaceae; genus JAADED01. Next base: position 4,354 of record WGAP01000027.1, read on the forward strand.
CATAAAGGCCGAGAACAAAGCCAAGGCCGTCAGCGCGGCCGAGCCGATGGCGAAACCTTTTCCGATGGCAGCGGTCGTGTTACCCACGGCATCCAATTTGTCGGTGCGTTGGCGAACGTCTTTGGGCAATTTGGCCATTTCGGCAATACCGCCCGCGTTGTCGGCAATGGGCCCGTAGGCATCCACGGCCAATTGAATGCCCAAATTCGACAGCATACCCACGGCGGCAATGGCAATACCGTAGAGCCCCGCATAGTAGTAGGCGCCCAAAATGGCAATGGCCAAAATCAATACGGGCAGCAAGGTGGATTCCATACCCACGGCCAAGCCGGCAATAATGTTGGTGGCATGACCGGTGGTGGATTGTTTGACGATGCGCCAAACGGGTTTTTTATAAGTTCCGGTGTAGTATTCGGTAATAAGCCCGATGAGGATACCGGCCACCAATCCCAAAAC
>WGAP01000028.1 GCA_015494775.1 Flavobacteriales bacterium
ACCTGAACACCCTGCAATATCTTTCCTACTCGCTGTCGCAAATATTCCCTTCGCAGGAAATTGTGATTATTCTGCTGGGTATCCTGTCGGCCGTGGTGGACAATGTGCCCTTGGTGGCCGCATCCATGAGCATGTTCGACTGGCCTATCGACCATGTTTACTGGCACCAAATCGCCTATTCGGCCGGAACGGGCGGTAGCATCCTGATTATCGGTTCGGCGGCGGGCGTGGCGGCCATGGGCATGGAAAAAATCAACTTTTTCTGGTATCTGCGCAAGATTTCCTGGCTGGCCTTCCTGGGCTTTATGACGGGCTTTATCACCTTTTGGTTGGAACATTTCTTTATGTAAAAAATTTTTAGGGCGCCTGGCCGCACTCATTCATGCAGGCCGCCGGCTATCGCCTTCGGCTCATCCAGCGACGCATTCATGAGGCGGCCACCGGGCTGTCCGCTCAAATGCGCAGCCGGCCCGCTCTTGGCCTGCAAGCGTGGCGGACGTGGCTCCCCACTGGTCGCCCGCCGCCACGGCAGGCCTGCGGCGCGCCGCCACCGCATAACCGCTCCCATCCCTGGCGCGAATTTACATTCGAAACCGAAAAAACGTCAGAAAAGAATACGATACTGCATCACCGGCAAAAATCCGGTTTGGTAGGTATATTCAATCTCGTTTTTCTTGGCATTATAACGCTGCGAGAAAACATTCCGTCGGTTGAACAGGTTGCGCAAGTCCAACTGCCATTCTTGCGTTACATGTTTCCCGCTGATTTTGAACCCGATTTTCAGGTCTGCGCGGTAATAATTCGGCAATTTAAGGGCAAAGGCCCGGTCCAAATCGTAAACGGCCTTGCCGGCCGCCCGGGATGCCTGCCGGTCGATGGGGGTATAGCGTCGTCCGCCCGAATAATTGAGATTGATGTCAAAATGCAAGGCGCTGCGCGGCGAAAAACGGAATGTCTTTCCGGCCAACAAACTGCTCATAAAATCACCGTTCCAGGCGGTATTGCGCCATTGGCCGTCATACGCCCGGTAAAGCGACCTATACACACTGCCCGTGAGCAGAAAATAAAAACCTTTGTCCAAAGATTTTTCCAACGTAATATCCATGCCGTAGTTTTTACCGGCACCGTCGTTGTATAGCCGCCAAAAAAACATTTGCGACCCGCCCGGATCGGTATAGCCGGAATTGATAATGGAATAAGTGGTATCGTGGTCATGATACACGGGCACGTCAAACAGGTATTGGTAATAGACTTCGGCTTTCAGTTTCAACTTGTAGGCCGGCCGAATTTCAACGCCCGCAATAAGATGATGCGAACGCATGGCCCCCAGGTTCAAATTGCCGTATTCAAGGCCGCCGTCATCCTTTTTGTGTTTGGAAAAATAGGCCAACAAGGAATGGATATTGCTGTGCAAGCCGTAGGCCAAACTCAGTTTGGTTTTATCACTCAGCTTGTATTGCAGCCCGAAGCGCGGTTCGGGAAGAAGCTGACGGTTCAGGTTGAAATATTGCAACCGCAGTCCGGCGTTCATACTGAACCTGTCCGAAAAACGATGTTTCCACATGGCATAAGTGCCCCAAAGAACGGCATCTTTGTTTACCGCATTTTTATAATCATACATCCGGGTTTGGGCATGCATATCCATATCCAATCGTATGAAGGTAAATTCGCTTCCCAGGGCCAACAAATTACGGGCGTCTTTCTTGTATTTAAACTCGGTTTTCAATCCGGTGTAATCGGTGATGATCTTTTGACGATAATAATTATCGAATTTACCGGTGTTGGTATTCAAGGTGTCGAGATGAACGCGTTGGTCGAGCCGGCTGAATGAAACGGCCGAAAAAAGACTGGCTTTGGGGTTGAAAAAATATTTGTGGTTGATGCCCGAAATAATCGTGGCGTTGTAGGTGCGCAAATCCGAACCGCCGTAATCCACATACAAATTGTCGCCACCGCCGGGTTTGGTCAAAAACCGAATTTTGCTTTGCCCCGCGATGGACCAAATCCTGAATTTTCCCGATTTTTCGGTCGGAATATCCAATAAAACCGAACCGTCCTGATATTTGGGCACCGCCGTTCCCGTTCCCAAATTAATACCCATTTTGTCAAACAATTCCAGGGTGGAATAACGGTAATTGACCATAAATGACGACTTGTTTCTTCTGCCGATAGGCCCTTCGGCCCCCAATTCGGCACCCGCAAAACCGATTTGGCCCACATACTCGTATTTGTCCTTGTTGCCGGTGCGAAATTGTAAATCGAAAGCCGCCGAAGTGGTGTTGCCGAAATTGGCCGGAAAGGCGCCGGCCAAAAAGTCGGATTTGCCCAAAGTGTTGGTGTTGATCATACTTACCGGCCCTCCCGAAGAACCCGCCGACGAGTAGTGATTGGGATTGGGAATGCTGATGCCTTCCATCATCCAAAGCAGGGAATTGGGATTGTTGCCCCGCACAATGATGTCGTTGCGGCTGTCGTTGTTGGACGAAACGCCGGCATAATTCATTGCCATACGCGATACGTCGTTCAGCGAACCGGCATAGCGGTTGATTTGCTTGGCATCGAGTTGATAATCGGACGATACGGCAAAGGCCGCGTGTTCGCTTTTCTTTTGGATGTGAACCACCACTTCGTTCAGTTTATCCACCCGTTCGGTCAAATAAAAATCAAGGGTCAATTCCTTGCCGGCCACCAATTCCACATTGTCGCGCAGTTGCGGGTTGTAGCCGTTGAACCTCACTTCGATTTTGACGATGCCGATGGGCACATCGCGGATGATATATTTTCCGTCCATATCGGTTACGGCCCCGAATTTTTTATGGCCCGAAATGACAAGCACTTCGGCCCCGGGCAAAGGAAATTCCGACGCTTTGTCATATACCGTTCCTTTGATGTTTTGGGTAATTTGTGCCCGTCCCGTCCACCCGAGCATAAGGAAGACGAATAAAACCGATATTTTGGGTATTTTCATTCCTGAAATTTTAAAATATAACGCACTTATCACATACAAATATATGGGCAAAAGCAGGGCGTAGGCAAGACCTAAGGCACAAAAAGAACCGCTCTGCGCATTTTTCGATTTGCGGAAAGGGTGTTTGCAGGAATTTAAACCACATTTTTTCGCCCGATTGATTACAAAGCCAATTAAACGCCGACAGCGGAGCAAACAATTGCAGGTAACGGGAGTTATATTTTGTTCATCCGGTCGCTTCGATACAATTTTTGCTTCGCAAAAATCACTCAGCGACCTACCAAGAAAGTGGCTGAGTGCCACGACAAAGGAGTAGTGTATCGAAGGCACCGCTATTTCAATCGTTCGCTTCGATAAAAACCAACTCAAAACTAAGAATTCAAAACTCAAAACTAAATTTGCGCCAGGGATGGGAGCGGTATGAGCCGACGGCGGTGCCGATGGTTTTCCGCCCGGCGGAGGCGACCAGCAGGAAGCCCCACGCACGGGCGGGCGCGGGCGCGCGGCACGCGCGCCCGCGCAAAACCACGGCATCCGCCAAGGCGAATATGAGCGGACA
>WGAP01000029.1 GCA_015494775.1 Flavobacteriales bacterium
CCGGCTTTGAAATCACCGGCCGCGGCATTCCGCGCCACGGCTATCCCATTGAAAACGAACAAGGCGAAGTGATCGGAGAAGTAACTTCGGGCACCATGTCGCCTTCGCTCAAAAAGGGTATAGGAATGGGCTACGTGCCGCCCGCGTTGGCTGCCAACGGCTCGGAAATTTTTATCCGTATTCGCAACAAAAGCATTCCCGCCAGGACGATAAAGATGCCGGCGATTTAATTCACTTTTTTCTCTGCCTCGCGAAGCACGTCGGTGTCTATTTTGGTGGTTTGCAGGGCCAGGAGGGAGATTTTGCGCATTTTTATATGTAAAAAATATTAACAAAATGGAGTCATATTGCCATATTATACATAAAAACACATTGTTCTATTGACGAATTTTTACCGGGGAGCACCATCTCTTTGAAAAGATTTTATTTTGAATAGTTATACACAGGCTTAACATTGAAAATTTTTTAAAACGATACATTAACAAAACTTTATAACTGAAAGACTTGACAGGTCTTTTTTTTTTATTTTCGTATCAAAATTGGAATGTAATGGCAAAAGCCAAGTCGAGTTCAAGCAAAATGCTTGGGAAATTCCACCCGCTCATGGAGCGCGGAAACCAAAAAACGAAACGAAAAAAATCGAATACCTATGAAAAAGACATAGCATCATAAAACCAAAAAGGGAAAGCAAACGTGCCTGTGGAACCGCCCGTTTTGCTTTCCCCGGTGCTAAGCTTGATCTTAGCGGTGTAAAAATAAAGTTTTTATTGCTGATATTTTGAAAGATTTATTAAATTTAGATGCCTATTCCTTTTTTGATAAAATGGGGTATTTGAAGGACTTTATTAGAACCGAAGTAACCGATGTAAGGGAACAGTCATATCTATTAAGCAGTATCGAAGAATTCAAATGGATAAAATATAGTATTTATAATTATCAAATGCAGGATATTGATAACTATGAATTGATTACCAATAATAATGTGGCATCGAGGACTCATTTTGAAGATTGTGTGGATGATTGTATGAGAGATAGGATTCATGAAGAATTAGATGACGCCAATTGGATAGATTGGGCGATATTTCTTGCAAGTGCCGCCGAAACCGTAGCGGGTTGGCTTGCTTCGTGTGCGTGGGATTGTCGGCATTATTTATAAAATATGAAAAGGACATATAAAATATATGAAACATGAAAAGGATAATTTTAAATGAAAATCTCATTTTATCATTAATGGTTTTGCTTTATTTCTTTACGATAGAGTCAGTCATTCCTACGTATGTAACTACCTTTCTTTTACTAATTATTTCTTTTTACTTTTTTCCATTTAAACTTTTTCAAAACAATGATTCCAATTCCAAAATCCTGCTTTTTTCAAATATTTTGATTGCTCTTACACTAACAATAAGCATCCTTGGGCTTTACGTTAAACAAAAGTATCTTTTTGAAATTTTCTCTATTGTAAACTTTGTTTTTATGGTTTATTATGCATTAAAAAGTCCTAAGGATTTAGGTTTAAAAAAGTCAGTTCCTATCAGTCATTTTTTACTTTTGTTTATATTGTCTATGGCAACATTTTAATCAATTTAAAAATAAGCAGGACTAAGTAAATTAAAACGGAAGCCCGTTAGGACTTCCGTTTTTTTTAAATATACCTAAATTTTGTTTATGGTAAATTCGGTTTTTTATAAAATTTACTCCACCTTCTTCTCCGCCTCGCGAAGCACGTCGGTGTCTATTTTGGTGGTTTGTAGGGCCAGGAGGGAGATTTTGCGCAGGTTAATCATTCCCTTGATGTGCCATACACGCACGCGGTGCGCTTGCGGATACCGGATCATCAGCACGATTTCGCTTGCAAAGCCGGGTTTACCGGCCGGTGTGTAATAAAATTCCGCCACCTTGTCGGGTTGTTTTACCTGAACCAACAGGCGCATTTGTTTGTGCTGAACAAAACTGCGCGCAAAGGACATTAATCGGTCGCCCGTGTCGGCATCGTTGGTGCCGAAAGTGCCGAAATAGGTCAGGTTTTTATAGAAAGCCGCCCGTTCGGGATTTTCGTTCACTTCGTTGATCAACGAAAACATATCGGGTGTTACCACCACCATGTCCACGCGGTCGTTGTCGCCGAATTTTTTTTGAAATTCCTGGGCCCGGATATGGCCTGCGGCAAGCGCGATAAATATCCAAAAAAGTGTAAATCGTATTTTCATTTACTCGGATTTTATACAAAAATAAACAATTTTCAGGCCAAAACCTTATTTCAATGACCCACAGGCGGATACAACAAGGCCCGCAAACGGCTAAACCGGACGCTGCCCTTATAAATATTGGATTCCAAGGAGAAAGCCCGAGATTCGCGAAGCGAATAAAAAAATCTTTTTCACCAAAATAGGCGGGCAAAATTTGGAAACCCAGGGCGTAGCCCGCCAAATTTTGACCGCGGTTTTCGGGGCGTCATAAATTTAACCCGATGACGCCCCGAAAAATTTCTTGAAAAAGTGCCCTTTTCTTTGTTCGGCTTTGCCGAACAAAAAACATTTTTAATGATTTGGTTCTTTCTTTTGGGCAAGCAAAAGAAAGAACGAAAAAAGAAAAGGTTTTCAGGCCAAAACCTCATTTCAATGACCCACAGGCGGATACAACAAGGCCCGCAAACGGCTAAACCGGACGCTGTCCTTCCCCACCGGCTCATATTCCATCAGCATTTCCCCCCATTGATGCCCGTCGGTGATGGAAACAATCAACCATTTGTGATTGATAATGCGCACATAGCTGATTCCCCAAGGCCCATAGATGGGTGCAAAGGGGAAAAACTTGTCCGGCTGCCGGCGGCTTTCGTCCAAAAGTTTGTCGCGCACATAGCCATACCAATCGGCACGCGCGCCGTAATATTTATCCAAATAATCCAAGGCCTCGTCGTTGTTGTGTAGCGAAAAAAGTTGGGCGTCATACAAGCTGTCGTAGAGCCGTTGTATGCTGTCGTGCATCAGGTGCAAACTGTCGCCAAGCACGGCTATGCGTGTTTCGGCGCGGGTATTCCGGCAGGTCATCCGCTTCACTTTTTGCAAAGCCCAAAAACTCGAAATGCCCAATAAAATCAATAGCATAATAAGCGCTATAAAGGGCGTGATACTGATAGAAATGCGTTTTTTCATAAATCCCGATCAAAGTTTGATAACCTTTTCCACCCCTTCGATTTCTTTGAGCCGCAGCGTGAGTTCTTTCAGTTGGGCTGTATTGCGCAGATACACGCTTATTTTTCCTTCGAAAACCCCGTTTTTGTCGTCGAATTCCACGTGCGACATTTTGTATTGGAGTTTGCGCGAAACCACATCGGTAATATCCGAAACAATACCCGAACGGTCGGCTCCCACGATTTGGAGATTAACCTTGAATTCCTGACGGGTGGAATCAATCCACCGGGCCGTTATAATCCTGTGGGCATAGCGCGACCGCAGGTGAATGGCATTGGGGCAAGTAACCTTGTGCACTTTGATACCTTCGTTGACGGTTACGAATCCGAATATTTCATCTCCCGGCAAAGGATTACAGCAATTGGCCAGCGAATAGTCCAAGCGTTGTTCTTCGGGCCCGAACACAATAAGGTCGTAATTGATTTCGGGCTCTGCGGACGGTTTGGGCTTTTCGGCCTGCTTCTTGCGGTTCCAGGGCGATTGCAGGAGTTTGATGAAAACGTTCCTTTGGTTTTTGGCAAATGCTTTCAGGTTTTCGTTGGTGATTTCGCCGGTGCCGGCCTTGTAAAACAAATCCCTGCTGTTTTTGAGCTTGAAATATTTTTGCAGGTCATTCAGCACTTTTTCGTTGAAATCGATTTTCAGGTGGCGCAATTTCCGCACAAGGGTTTCCTTGCCTTCGGCCACTATGCGGTTTTCTTCCTGCCGCAAAAAGGCCTTGATTTTGGAACGTGCACGCCCCGTAACGGTCAGGTTGAGCCACGAATGCTTGGGTTTTTGTTGCGCCGATGTGATAATTTCCACCGTTTCGCCGCTGTTGAGCACATAATTAAGCGGAACGATACGCCCGTTTACGCGCGCGGCGCGCGTGTGCATCCCGATGTCGGTGTGGATGTGGAAGGCAAAATCCAGGGCCGTGGCGCCTTTGGGCAAGGAAATAACGTCGCCCTTGGGCGTGAGCACATTGATTTCTTCACTATACAAACTCAACCGTATGTCGTCCAGAAGTTCGGTGGTGTTGCCCACGGGTTCATTGAGAATTTCCTGCAATTGGTTGAGCCAACGGTCGATGCCCAATTCGCTTGTTTCGTCCTTGCCGTGTTTGTATTTGTAGTGGGCTGCGTAGCCCTTTTCGGCGATTTCGTTCATCCGTTCCGAACGGATTTGCACTTCCACCCAACGCTTTTCGGGGCCCATAACCGTAACGTGAAGCGCTTCGTAACCCGTGGAACGCGGCCGGTTGAGCCAGTCGCGCATACGCTCCGGATTGGGCGGAAAAAGGTTTTGCACCGCCGCATAAAAGTTCCAGGCCAGGGCACGGTCTTTTTTGATGTCCGGGTCGCCCTTGTAGATGATGCGTATGGCAAAGATGTCGTAAATCTCGTGGAAATCCACGTTTTTGGTTTTCATTTTCCGGTAGATGGAATAAATGGATTTGGTCCGGCCGGTGATGGTGTAGGGGATGCCCAATTTGTCCAGTTCCGGTTCCAGGAGTTCGGTAAACCGTTTCAGATAGGCCTCGCGTTCCTGCTTGGTTTCGGCCAATTTTTGCTTGATGGAACGGTAGGTTTCGGGTTCCAGGTATTTGAGCGACAGGTCTTCCAGCTCCGTTTTGATGTCATAGAGTCCGAAACGGTGGGCCAAGGGTGCGTAGATATACAGGGTTTCCGATGCGATTTTTTCCTGTTTGTCGCGCCGCATACTGCCCAGGGTTTGCAGGTTATGCAGCCGGTCGGCGATTTTGATGAGCACCACGCGCACGTCTTCGTTGAGCGTAAGGATGAGTTTGCGGAAGTTTTCGGCTTGCAGCGACGTGTCGTCCCGGTCGGCTTGCAGCGGAATATTTTGGATTTTGGTCAGCCCTTCCACGATTTGGGCGATTTTTTCGCCGAAATGCAGGCGGATGTCGTCCACCGTGAGCTCGGTATCTTCCACGGTGTCGTGGAGTAGGGCGGCGGCCACCGACACGGCACCCAGCCCGATGCGTTCGGCCACGATTTTGGCCACGGCAAGCGGATGAAACATATAGGCCTCGCCCGACTTGCGCCGTTGATGTTTGTGGGCTTCCTTGGCGGTTTCAAAGGCCCGCAGGATAAGTTCCCGGTCTTTACGGCCGATTTTTTGATAACTCGACCGCAGCAAGGCCTTCAATTCCCACTCCAATTGCCGGTTTTCTTCTGCCGTGTATTCCTGCATTTTTTCCATGGCCGGGTGATGCTTATTGGAAAGTTAAAGTTAAACAAATTCCTTCGAACTGCCTAGGGAAGCGGGTTTTGTTTTTTGGGGCCCTCGCGCCCTTCGGGCGCTCGGGTTCCGGCAGCCCTGCGGTCTGCCTCTCGGGCTTCGCAAGCCGTCAGGCCTCCGCTTCGCTCCGGCCTTAGTCTTGCTTCGCTGCTCCGGGAACCTACGGCTTCCCTTGGCCGACGCCAGGGCCGCGCCTTGTTTCCCTCCGCCCTTCGCGAGCCCTCCGGTCTCGCTCCGGTGCTCAGCAAGCCGGCGGCTTCCACGAGTCCGGGCAAAGCCCGCGCCTTGTCTTGCTTCGCATGCTGCGGAGCTGCCTGCGGCATCTCCTTGCCGGCCTCAGCGCCCTGCGGTCGCTTCGGCGATTTATGGATAAAGACCTCATTCGGTTTGTGAAAAAACGATATGGTAAAAGGGTCTGCTATTGTAATTTCAGTAGTAGGGTTATTTTTCGCAACAAAAAAAGGGCTCTTCGAAAAGCCCTCTTGTCATATAGCGACCGCGGCAGGATTCGAACCTGCGACCGGCTGCTTAGAAGGCAGCTGCTCTATCCGGCTGAGCTACGCGGCCATAGCAGGTCGGGGTAGCAGGATTCGAACCTGCGACTTCCTGGTCCCAAACCAGGCGCGCTAACCGGGCTGCGCTATACCCCGCATTAAAACGGGCACCAATAAAAAAAGCGGAGAGACAGGGATTCGAACCCTGGACACGCTCTCGCGTGCACGGATTAGCAATCCGCTCCGTTACCACTCCGGCACCTCTCCGTTTGGCAAGGGCAAATTTACAAAAAAACTTTATTTCTTTTCGGAAAATAATTGGGTTACCCTCTTGGGCATAACTTTGAACAAATTTCCTTATTCGATGAGCGAAAAAAAATCTTTTTCACCAAAATAGGCGGGCAAAATTTGGAAACCCAGGGCGAAAGCCCGCCAAATTTTGACCGCGGTTTTCGGGGCGTCATAAATTTAACCCTATGACGCCCCGAAAAATTTATTGTAAAAGCGTCATTTTCTTTGGTTCTTTCTTTTGGACGAGCAAAAGAAAGAACATAAAGTTATGCTTACTATAATAGAAAATTACTTGCTACGTATGATTTTAAGATTTACAAATCAATTGCTTAAAAAATATTTTATTTCATCCCCGGATACGCTACCCGCAAATGATAAATGTTTTTCAACTTGCTTTTGAGCACTTTCTTGGCCTTGCTGATTTCCTTCAAACTCAAATCACTGTTCATCAAAAGCCCTTCCTGCAATTGCCGTTCGATGATTTGATCCACCAGGTTGTCGATTTGTTCGGCCGTGGGGCGGGCCAAACTTTTGGATGCCGCCTCCACCGAATCGGCCATCATCAAAATGGCCGTTTCCTTGGAAAACGGATCGGGACCCGGATACCGGAAATCCTCGGGATTTACTTCCTCGTTTTGTTCTTTGGCCTTGTTGTAAAAATAATACACCAAGCCGCGTCCGTGGTGGGTGCGGATAAAGTCGATGATGCGTTCGGGCAAATTGTTTTTCCGGGCCATTTCGATGCCGTCCAACACGTGGCGGATAATAATACGTGCGCTTTCAACCGGCGGAAGGTTCTCGTGCGGATTGATCCCCGATGTTTGATTCTCGGTAAAGTATTTGGGATTTTTCATCTTGCCGATGTCGTGGTACAAAGCGCCCACCCGAACAAGCAAGGCATTGGCGCCCAATTCGTTGGCAATGGCCTCGGCCAAATTGGCCACCTGCACCGAATGCTGAAAAGTCCCCGGCGCTTTTTCGGCCAAATTACGCAGTAATTTGTTGTTGGTATTGAGCAATTCCAGCAAACTCACATCCGACGCCAGTCCGAACATTTTTTCGAACAACAAAATCAGCTCGTGCATCAACACCACGGCCAATATGCCGCTGAGCAGGAAAAGCAAAAATATGCGCCAATCCAAACCCGCCCAATCGCCTTGACGCACCAGCATATAACCGGTATAAACCACCGCATAAACCACCACCACGCGCATAATGGACAAAAACATTTGGCTTCGCGAAGTCATGTCGCGCATCGATAGCAAGGCCGCCAAGCCGGCGGTCATCTGCACCAAACCGTAGGTGGTTGTTTCCGTTACGCCCAACGAAGCAATCACCACGCCTATCACCAAGGCAAACAAAGCCACGCGCCGGTTGAAAAAAGTTTGCACAATCACCGGCAAGATGATAAACGGAACGGCGAAAACATAAAACGGCCAATACCTTTGCACCACAAACACCATAACGCTCACCAGCAGGATGTTGATAAAAATCAAAGTGAGCGCGGCATTGTTGGTATAGATGGGTTCCTCATACAAATACAGGTAGAACAAAAACAGGGCGAACAGCGTCAACACGATCAAAACGAATCCCAGCCGTATCCATCCGAAATTCCTTTGGTCGCGGGCGTAGATTTGTTTCAGGGTATCCAAGGCCCGCACTTGCGCGTCCGAAAGCCGTTCGCCGGTGGAAGCCAGGCGTTCGCCTTTGTAGTAAAATTTCTTGGCCGGCCGGACGGATTCAAGGGCGGTTGTGAGAAATTTGCGTGTGTAGGCATCATCAAATTCCGCCGTGGGCTTGACGTGTTTGAAAAAGGCGGCCATCACCCGCCGGCGTTCGTCGGGCGGAAGTTTATCCAAATGTTTTTCCAAAAAGGGCTTAATGCCTTCCAAGGTCAAAAAGCCGGTGGAATCCAACATCATCACCTGTTTGCCGCGGCGCAGCCAAACGGGATGACGAAGCAATGAATCGGGCATTCCGCGAACGATTTGATGCCGGTAAAGGGCCGAAAACGCTTGATGCGCCGCCTTTACCGATGCGGGCTTACCGAAAAGTTGCCAACGCGAAGCCGGACGAAGTTCGCCGGCGATACGCCGGAACACCGCTTGGGTATCCACGGGAATTTCCCGGATAAATGCCGGTGTGGTTTGCAGTACGGAATCTTTGCGTTTGCGAACCGCATCCGCCGCTTCGTCCACGCTGAAATCCATCGGCGCATACAAATCGGGATAACGCCACAATTGGCCCTTAGCGTATCGGTAGGGAAAACTTTCGCGCTGCGGAAAAAAATAAAGCAACACGAGCACCGAACCCGCCACCAAAACGGCCTTGTAAATATGGGTGCTGTATCTGAAAATATCCGAAAGCCGGCCTTTCACCTTCCAAATGCTTTGTTACGAACAAAGTTACATTTTCTTTTCCGATTGGCTTTTTATCCTACCGGCTCTTTTCTTCCTTACCAAATTTTGCGGCCATAGCTTAACTTCCGGCAAAGTCCATAGATGCGGCTGTGGAAGCGGTTTAACCAAACCGCCCGGTAAAGTTTTTTGCGGTAGCTCGTTCAAAAAACCGGTGATGTAAAGATGATACCGTACCATTTTGCGAAAATCCGTGTAGTTGTCGAAATAATTTTTGCGCAGCACAAATAGCGATGTGGGCAAAACTTCGAAATGCCAGCGCTCGCCCGTCCGGTATTTATACACCCAAACGGGCATATAGCGCACATCGTCCAAATGCAACGCTTCGCCGCGCTTGACCCAGCGCACCCACAACACGATACTTCCGTCGCGCGGAAAATCCCGTTGGTTCGAAATAAAATTACCCAACGAGTAGGCCGTGAGTTCCTCTTTTTCCTTATTCCAAACCACGGGCTCCACCACGTGCGGATGATTGCCGATA
>WGAP01000030.1 GCA_015494775.1 Flavobacteriales bacterium
CCATCCCTGGCGCAACGTAGGTCGCTGAGTGATTTTTGCGTAGCAAAAATTGTATCGAAGCGACCGGATTGACCGGCCGGGGCTTCGATACACTGCTCACTGCGTTTGCAGCACTCAGCCGCCGGCCTTTTCCCGCGTTATTTATTGCGCGACCACATCAATAAAATTGTTGCGGAGCGAGACCGAAGGGCTCGCGAAGTCCGCAGCAGACCGTAGGGCTGATGCGGTAGCGGAGGCAGACCGGAACGGGCTGCCGGAGCCGCGAAGAAGACCGCAGCCGCCGAGCGAAGCGAGGCGGCAAGTGGCTTCGGAGCCGCCGAGGAAACCGAAGGGTTCCGAGGCCCGTGGAGCAAGACAAGGGGCGCCGGCGGCGCGCGCGAGCGCGGGGCCGGCGGCGCAAAAAATCCGTCGGTATTTTCCTTTCAAAGCCTTGAATAACCGGTAAATCCCGCATCAAAGCATTTGCCGCTAAAATTTTGCGCCGCCGGCAGCGGAATTTCATTCCGCCGCCGGCGCCCCGACGGCTTGCGAAACCCTTCCTAATTGTAAAAGCAATACAAGTTCCGCAAAACTATCCCGCAGGATTTGCTTACATTTGTTGTAAAAAACAAGACCTATGAAACGAATATTTTTCCTGCTGCTGTTGTTGAGTAGTGCCTTGTTGCGCGCCCAAACGGCCGACACCACACGGTTTTCCACCAACCAACCGGGAAGCCGCTACCGGTTTAGCCATATCATTTTGCTGCCGCATACGCCGGTCAAAAGTCAAGACCGCACGGGCACCTGTTGGAGCTATTCCACGCTGTCGTTTATGGAATCGGAACTCCTGCGCAAGGGTAAGGGACAGCACGATTTGGCCGAAATGTGGATTGCCCGTCATGTGTATGCGGGCAAGGCCGTAAATTATCTGCGTATGGACGGCCATGCCAATTTCGGTCAGGGCGGTGAGTTTCACGACATTCCCTGGGTAATGCGCCGCTACGGGTTGGTGCCGCAAAGCGCCTACCCGGGCTTGCACTACGGCGATACCATTCGTATTCACAACGAGCTGGAAGCCGTGCTCAAAGCCATGCTCGATGCGCTGAACAAGCATCCGCAAAGAGGTCATTTGACCACCGCTTGGCAACAGGCCGTAAAAGGAACGTTGGATGCTTATTTGGGCTACGTGCCTGATGACGTAACGCAATTCCGCTTCAAGGAAAACGGCAAGACTTATAATCCGAAAACCTACATGCAAGCCCTGGATTTGCATCCCGACGATTATGTGGAATTAACATCGTTTACGCATCATCCGTTTTACCGGCCGTTTGTGGTGGAAATTCCCGACAATTGGCAGTTTGCCGCGGCCTTCAACGTGCCCATGGATGATTTGGTGCGCACGGTTAAATACGCCCTGGAACACGGTTATACTGTGGCTTGGGGTGCCGATGTGTCCGAAAAAGGTTTTTCGCACCGCAATGGCATAGCCATAGTGCCTGAGGATTCGCGCACCGTGTCGGACCGTAAGTCCAAGGATTTGTATTTGCAAATCGACGGTCAAAAGGTGCCCAACGGCTTTATGCAGCCCGTGCCCGAAAAACAAATTACGGCCCCGATGCGTCAAAAGGCCTTTGACGACAAACGCACCACCGACGACCACGGTATGCACATCATCGGTTTGGCCTATGACCAAAACGGGAAACTTTATTTTATCGTAAAAAATTCCTGGGGCAATTCGAATGCCCTGGGCGGTTATTTCTTTGTTTCGGAACCCTATTTCCGCTTTAAAACCACCATGATTTTTGTTCACAAAAAGGCCGTGCCCAAGGATATTCGCCGCAAGGACAAGGCATTTTTCAAATAACAAATCATGCTCAAAAAATAAAAGCGCCCTGCACAACGGGCGCTTTTTTGTTTTGTAGGGAAATTACGAAAACAAAAAACCGGCCTGAAATCGACCGGTTTGGTGGAGCCGATGGGAGTCGAACCCACGACCTCTTGAATGCCATTCAAGCGCTCTGGCCAACTGAGCTACGGCCCCGAATGCGGATGCAAATATAGGATTTTTTCTTTATCAAAATCAAGTTTTACCCACATCGAACGGCTGCCGGCGAAAAGCAAAAGCAAATCAAGCCGGAAATGAAATGCACCCACCAAATATTTTTTGTATTTTTGAC
>WGAP01000031.1 GCA_015494775.1 Flavobacteriales bacterium
ATTTATGAAATGCAGATTAAATTGCCAAGCAGCCAGGAAACCATTAGTAAAACCCTTCTTTTAACAGCCGAGCAAAAATTTTTGGCTGATTTATTTGAATTTGGGTGTTAAAATGAGGAAAACAGGAAAAACATTGAATGACCGGTAAATCACGCCATCAAAGCATTGGCCGCTAAATTTTTGCGCCGCCGGCGCGGAATTTCATTCCGCCGCCGGCGCCCCGACGGCTTGTGGAGCCGTGCAGAAGCCCGAAGGGCTTCGGAGCGCACGTTCATTTACCATTGAATAGGTGCTTTGCCGTGGGCTTCCAAATAGGCATTGGCCTTGGAAAAATGGCGGTTGCCGAACCAATATCCCTTATTGGCACTAAGCGGCGAAGGATGCCCCGAAGTGAGCACCAAATGCTTGGAAGTGTCGATAAGCGGAAGGTTTTTCTTGGCATCGCCGCCCCAAAGCATAAACACCACATTGCTTTTGAGGTCGGAGATTTTTTTGAGCGCCGTGCGGGTGAACCTTTCCCATCCCTTGCCGGCGTGGGAACGCGGTTGGCCGCGGCGCACCGTTAGCACCACATTGGGCAGGAACACGCCCTGACGGGCCCAACGGGTCAAGTCGCCGCTGCGCGGCACGGGCACACCCAAATCGTCGTGAAGTTCGCGGAAAATATTTTGCAACGAAGGCGGAAAAGGCACGCCGTCGCGCACCGAAAAACACAGCCCGTGCGCCTGGCCGGGATTGGGATAAGGGTCTTGGCCCACAATCACCACCTTGACCTTGTCGAAAGGTGTTTGGTCGAAGGCGTTGAAAATAAGCCGCCCGGGCGGATAACACTCGTATTGCGCATATTCGCGACGGACAAAATCGGTCAATTGCTTGAAATAATCCTTTTCAAACTCTTCGTGCAGAACTTCCTTCCAGGAGGGTTCGATGCGGACGTCAACGGCCATTTAGTCGTAAATTTGAATAAATTCTTCGATACGTTCCACCATGTCGCGGTTGCCCACATAGAAAGGCACGCGTTGATGCAGTTCGACGGGTTCGATGTCCAAAATATCGCGATAACCGTCCGAGGCCTTTCCGCCGGCCTGCTCGGCCAGGAAAGCCATGGGATTGCACTCGTAGAGCAGGCGCAATTTACCGCTCGGATGCTTGGACGTGGGCGGATACAGGTAAACGCCGCCTTTGATCATATTGCGGTGGAAGTCCGACACCAACGAGCCGATGTAACGCGAAGTGCAGGGGCGGTCGTCCTTTTCTTCCTGACAATATTTGATAAATTTTTTGATGCCCAAAGGAAAATGCACGTAATTTCCTTCGTTGATAGAATAAATTTTTCCTTTTTCGGGAAATTTCATTTGCGGATGCGACAAGTAGAACACACCCAAGGCCGGATTGAGCGTAAAGCCGTTGACACCGTGCCCCGTGGTATAGACCAGCATGGTGGAAGTGCCGTAAATAACATAGCCGGCGGCCACTTGCTTGCGACCCGGTTGAAGGAAATCTTCGAGCGTTACGGGCTGTCCCACCGGACTGATACGGCGGTAAATGGAAAAAATGGTGCCCACCGACACATTGACGTCGATGTTGGACGAGCCGTCGAGCGGGTCGATCAGGACCACGTATTTGTTCATATTGTCGCTCTTCATTCCCGCTACGCTCACATAGTTTTCTTCTTCTTCCGAAGCAATGCCGCAAACGATTTCGCGGTTCACCAGGGCATCGATAAACAAGCGGTTGGCCAAAACATCCAGTTTTTGTTGCTCTTCGGCGTGGACGTTATTATTGCCCGCAGCGCCCAGGATGTCGGTCAGGCCGGCCTTGTTGACGTGGTGATTGACCACTTTGGCCGCAAGTCGGATGGAATTGAGCAAAGTGGAGAGTTCGCCCGTGGAATACGGAAATTCGTGTTGTTTTTCAATGACAAATTCGCCGAGGGTTTTGGGTTGCATATTGCGAAGAGATTAAAATCGTCCCGAAATTTGAATTTTAAGGTTTCGACCGGGTTCGCTCACCGCCGAGGCAAAGCGTTTGTAGTGGACGTCGAAAATATTTTCCACGCCTACATCCAAGGAAAGATTATGCATCAGGTGGAAGCGAAAATACAGGTTGAACACATACCAATCCGGAAAACCTGCGTAATCACCCGTTTGCGGGTCCACCGGGCTTTCGTCCAGATTGTCGATACCGCCGTTTACATCGTATTCGTTCAAAGGTTTGCGTCCGGTGTAAATACCGCTGAAAAGCATATCGAAATAATCGTTTTCGATTTGCAAACTGCTGTATAATTTCCAAGGCGGGATGGACGGCATGGGGTCGCCGTTTTGTTTGCGGCCTTTGAGCCAGCTGGCATCGGCGTGCCATTTGATGCGCCGGGTGATTTTCCAATCGGTGGCGAAATCCAACCCGTAAATCCGGGCGTTCCCGTTGTTTACATTGGCATAAATATCCACCATATCGCCGTCGTAGTTGATTTGCGAAAATCCGCCCAAAGTAAAGGGCTGACGGTCGATAAAGTTATGAATAATGTTGTAATAAGCATAGGTTTGGATGCTCAGCCGTGCGGCCGGAAAAGTTTTTTTGATACCCAATTCCGACGAATAGGAATATTCGGGTTTAAGGCCTGTGTTGGGCACCAGGAGTTTGCCTTTCTTTTCACGGATTTTCCCGATGTCGTCGATATTGGGCGACCGGAAACCGCTGCCCAGGTTCAAACTGATTTTCCAATTGCGCGGCGAATAGATGTAGGACAACATGGGCGTTACGGCAAAATTGGCCATATCGATTTGTTGGAAAGGCAAGGAAACCAATTGAAGGTTTTCCCAGCGGGCAAACAAATAGGTTTGGGTAAAACGCAGGCCCGCTTCGAGGAAATGTTCGTTGTTGAAACGTTTGGTGGCATCGGCATAAAGGGCATAACTGGTATAACGGGCACCATCGTTGGGATAGCGGCTGGGCACATAATAGTCGCCCGTAAGTCCGGTTACTTTGTTTCCGTTAATCTCCAATTTGCGACCATAGGCCTTGGAAAAAACACGGTTGTGCACGGCTTCGAGCCCGTAGTGGAACTGAAAATGCCGCGAAAGCGAAGCCGTGGCGTCAATGTTGAAGGAAAAAACGTGCAATTTTTCTTTTTTGAACTGGCGGATATCGCTTCCGAATTTGCGTTGAATACGGCCTTCGAGGATGTGTTGGTAGGCGGGAATAATGCGGATTTTGCTCAGCCATTTCCGGCCCGGTTCGGCTTCCCAGCGCGGCGAGAACAAAAAACGTTGCATAGGCCCGTAGCGCCATTCGGCGAATTTGAGATGACCGTGCTTGTATTCGGTTAGTTTGTCAAAGCGCGGAATGTCCGAGGTGGTATGGAATTGGGTATCGAAAATAAGCCGGGCGTTCTTTCCTGTGGCGAAAACGGTTTTATTGAACAGGTCATATTGCTTGTAGCCCGTATTGGGTTGCACCAAAAGGTCGCGATTTTGGACGGGGTCGGGGTTGTAGTGGGTGGCGGTATTGTCCGAATATTCGCGCACAATGCCCCAATCGTCGTAGCCGTGCAAGCGCAGGGTTCCCATACGGATGTTGCCGAAATCCGAATAGGTCAGGGCGGTGATGGATGCCCAACGGGCTTGGCTCACGGTAAAATTAAAATGAAACGTGGCTTCGCGCGTGGCCGTGGCAAAACGACCCAAAAAACCGCCCTTCAATTTTTTCGGGCTTCCCAGAGCGGGTGTTTTGGTAATAAAATGAATTACGCCGCCCAAAGCATCCGAGCCGTAAATGCTGGACGGGCCTTGGATTACTTCCACGCGTTCCAAGATAGGCGGCGCTACGGTAATGGAGTTGTGTAAATGTCCGGCACGGTAAATGGCGTTGTTCATCCGCACCCCGTCGATGACAAGCAGAATACGATTGGCTTCCAGCCCGCGAATAACCGGACTTCCGCCGCCGCCCTGACTGCGCTCCACCGAAACGCCGGGCACCGACATCAGCAAATCGGGCATTTCCGAAACCGTTTGTTGCTCGATTTGATAGGTATCAAACAATTTAAACTCTTTCCCGATGTTCTCTTTGCGGCGTTCGCTACGCGAAACGCTGAGCACCACCGTGTTGAGCACCGTCAGGTTTTGATACATTTCCACCAGGTAACGATTCATCACAATGTCCTGCTTGGTGGTGCGGGTAATTTCATAATCGGGATGCACAAAGTAGATGGTGTCCTTCATGTGAAAGGCCTTTAAATCCACTTCGCCTCGTTCGTTGGTATGAAGAAAAATCTTTTTGGCGGCATTGTAAACGGCCACTTGCGGAATGGGTGTTTTGGTATCGTGGGAAATTACTTTGATAACCTGGGCCTGCACGAGGGGAAAAGATGCAAAAGCAATCAACAGCAGGAATAATTTTC
>WGAP01000032.1 GCA_015494775.1 Flavobacteriales bacterium
ATCGCGTCTCTACATCAATAAACATTGTAGGCGGTTTATTTTTTACCCCCGATTATCAACACAATAAAACAAAAAGGCGAAACCGTCTTGCGGGTTCGCCGGCCGCCGAGGAAACCGCAGGGTTCCGAGGCCTGCGAAGGGAGACGCCGCCCGAGCGAAGGCGAAGGGCGGCCGGCTCCCGAAGCCCGAGGGGAGACAAACGTGGCGCCGTAGGCGACGCGTGCCGGCTCCCCGAGGTGCGAAGGGAAACAAGGCGCGGCCTTGGCATCGGCCCGTGGAAGCCGCAGGTTCCCGAAGCAGGCGAAGAAGACCGCAGCCGCCGAGCGTAGCGAGGCGGCAAAGGGCTTCGTAGCCCGCGGAACAAGACAAGGGGCGCCGGCGCCGCGCGCAAGCGCGGGGCCGGCGGCGCAAAATCCGGCGAAATTTTCCTTGTCGAGGCGTTGGGTTATCGATAAATCCCGCATCAAAACATTGGACGCTAAACCTTTTTGCGCCGCCGGCAGCGGAATTTCATTCCGCCGCCGGCGCCCCGACGGCTTGTGCAGCCGCGTAACCTGTCCCGCACATTGCGCAGCAATGTCGGGAGTAGCCCCGAAGGGCTACGGAGCGCCGTAAATTTCCACCTTTAATACATTCGCTAAAATCTTTGTATTTTTGACCGAAATTAAAAGCGGAACATTGCAGCGGACCAAGTATATCGTAATTGCCGGCGGCGTAACATCGTCCTTGGGAAAGGGCATCGTGGCGGCGTCCTTGGGCAAGTTGTTACAGGCGCGCGGACTGAACGTTACGGTCATCAAACTGGACCCTTATATCAATGTGGATCCGGGCACGCTCAATCCTTACGAACACGGCGAAGTTTACGTAACCCGCGACGGCGCCGAAACCGATCTGGATTTGGGCTACTACGAACGCTTCCTGAACATTACCACCGGCAAGGACAACAACGCCACCACGGGTAAGGTTTATCAAAACGTTATCCTGAAAGAACGCCGCGGCGATTACCTGGGCAAAACCGTGCAGGTGATTCCGCACATTACCGACGAAATCAAACGGCGCATCCGCGTTTTCGAAGACAAGGGCTACGACATCGTGTTGGTGGAAATCGGCGGTACGGTGGGCGACATCGAATCCTTGCCCTTTATCGAAGCGGTGCGTCAAATGATATTGGAACTGGGCCGCGAAAATGTGGTTACCATCCTGCTGACGCTTATTCCGTATTTGCACGCAGCGGGCGAACTCAAAACCAAACCCACGCAACATTCGGTCAAATTCCTGATGCAGAGCGGTGTGCAGCCCGACATTTTGGTCTGCCGCACCGAAAAGCCGCTCAGCGACGACATCAAACGGAAAATCGCCTTGGCCACCAACGTGCCCTTGGATGCGGTGATCGAATCCATCGACGTAAACAGCATTTACGAGGTTCCGCTCAAACTGGCCGAACAGGATTTCGACAGCGTCGTCCTAAAACGTTTGGGCTTGGAAGCCATCGCCCGGCGTAAGCCGGAAATGGACGCCTGGAAAGACTTTTTGAACCGCTACAATCATCCGAAGGATGAAGTGAACATCGCCCTGGTGGGTAAGTATGTGGAATTGCACGATGCCTACAAATCCATACGTGAAGCATTGGTTCACGGAGGTGTAGCCAATAACCTTAAAGTCAACATTTTGTGGATAAATTCCGAAAAGCTTGACGCCGGAAACATCGACGAGAAATTATCCGCCGCTCACGGCATTTTGATTGCGCCCGGATTCGGGAGCCGCGGTATCGAGGGCAAGATTTCGGCCTTGAAATACGCACGCGAAAACCGTATCCCTTTGCTGGGCATTTGCTTCGGGATGCAAATGGCCGTGATTGAATTTGCCCGCAATGTGTTGGGACTCAAAAAGGCCAATTCCACCGAAATAGATCCCGAAACACCTTATCCGGTCATCGATTTGCTTCCCGAACAGTTGGAAAAAGAACTGATGGGCGGCACCATGCGTTTGGGCGCTTTCGACATCGATTTGAAGCCCGGGACGCTCATCCGCAAGGCCTTCGGCACCGAACGTATTTCGGAACGCCACCGCCACCGTTATTTTTTCAACGAATCCTACGGCGAAATGTTCCAAAAAGCCGGCATGAAAATTTCGGCCACCGATGCGGCTTCGGGCCTGACCGAAGCCATCGAATTGGAAAATCATCCGTGGTTTGTGGCCGTGCAATTTCATCCCGAATACCAATCCACGGTGGATTATCCGCATCCCTTGTTCAAGGCCTTTGTGAGGGAAGCTTATGAACATAAAAAAACGCAAAATGGCTCAAAAAAATAAAGGACGTAAACCTGCGCCCAAAGGTGGAAAAAACGCACCGGCGCAGCAGCGAAAACCCAATTTCCGATCACTTTTGATTAACTATATCCTGCTCACGGCCGCTTTTTATTTTATGATGAAAAGCTGCGAGAAAAAGCAGTTGAAGGAAAAACAAACGGCCCACACCGAACAAACCGCCACCGACAGCACGGCATCGGCACTCCAACCTGTTCCGGTCGCCGATTCGGCCATCTTGGCCGCGCTGAAAAATCAAGCGGGCGATTTTGCCTACGCGCTCACCGTCAAGGAACAAGCGCCCGTTACGGTGGAAAACAAACTGATGAAAGTGGTTATCGGTTCCAAAGGCGGCGCCATTTCCTATTTGGCCTTGAAAAAATACAAGAAATACGACGGCAGCCCTTTGGTAATGGTGGACGGCAAAAATCAAACCTTCGATTTGGATTTGCCGCTCAAAACCGGCAAAAAACTATCGACGGCCGCATTGAATTTTATTCCCGAAGTCCGTAAATCCGACAGCTTGACCATCGTAACCATGCGCCTGCCGGCGGGGCAGGACAGTTATTTGGCCTACGAATACCGCATCCGCCCCGATGATTATATGATTGATTTCCGGATTTATACCCGCAACCTTTCGGGCGTTTTGGCCGGAAGTCCCGTCAAATTGCATTGGGATTTGAAGGCCTATGCGCACGAAAAGGATGTAAAATACGAAAATCAGTTTACGGCCCTCAAATTTGCCACGGCCGACGGCAAAGTGGACGACATCAGTTCTTTGAAAGCCGACAAGGAAAAAACGGTGAAAAACCTGCGTTGGACGGCCGGCAAGCAGTGGTATTTTTCATCCTTCCTGATTGCCGGAAAAACCTTGGACAGTGCTCGTTTGCATCAAATCAAATTGTTCGACCCGGAAAAAGATACCATCCACACCAAGGAATTTATCCTGAACACTTACCTGAGGCCCACGGGCGGCGAACTTAACGAAAGTTTTCAATGGTTCCACGGGCCTAACGAATACCGTTTGCTGGCATCCTACGGCAATGGAATGGAAAAGGTAATCCGGCTGGGTTGGGGTATTTTTGGCTGGATTAACAAATACGCGTTTATTCCGCTATTCCACTTTCTGGAAAAATTCTTTTCCAATTACGGCTTGATTATCATCCTGATGACCTTGATTGTACGCTTGGTAACGTCGCCGCTCTACTACAAAACCTACGTTTCGCAGGCCAAGACCAAGATTATCAAACCCGAAATGGATGAAATCAACAAAAAGTATAAGGACAATCCCATGAAGCGCCAAAAAGAAATTATGGCCTTGCAATCCAAGGCGGGCGTAAATCCTTTGGCCGGATGTGTGCCTTCGCTTTTGTTTATTCCCATATTTTATGCCTTGTTCCGCTTTTTCCCCGCCGAAATTGCGCTCAGGCAAAAACATTTCCTGTGGATTGACGACCTGTCGTCCTACGAAACCTTTATGAAACTGCCGTTTCACGTTCCGCTGCTGGGCAATCATATCAGTTTGTTTGCCCTGTTGGCCGCCGTGGTGATGTTCTTTTATATGAAAATGAACCAAAGCAGTCAGCCCGGTTCGATGCCCACGCAGGAAGGTATGCCCGATTTGAGCAAAATGATGAAATGGATGCTGTGGTTTTCGCCCGTTATGATGTTCTTCTTCTTCAATAATTATGCTAGCGGTCTGAGTTTGTATTACTTTGTGTCCACCTTGCTGAGTTTGATTATCGTATATGTAATCAAGGAATTTGTCATCGATGAGGAAAAGGTGCGGGCCCAAATCGAAGAGAACAAGAAAAAACCCAAAAAACAAAGCAAATTCCAGGAACGTCTGCAACGCATGATGGAAGAAGCCGAACGCCAACGTCAGGCACAGCAACAAAACAAACGAAAACGATAAATTTTAATAAGTTTACCAAAATTTTCGACCCATGAGTGAGTCCAAAGAAAAAGAAATATTTTCCGAGCCGATAAAGCATAAGAAACTTAACGA
>WGAP01000033.1 GCA_015494775.1 Flavobacteriales bacterium
GACCTCCGGCGTGACAGGCCGGCATTCTAACCGACTGAACTACCGCACCAATCCTTTGCGGGTGCAAATATAGAAAATTATTCGTTTAACTTCCAAATTCATTCCCGCGGTATCAAAACCACATAGGCGTAACGGCCCAAACTTCCTGTACCCAAACCGCTTATGCGTTCTATGCGGAATTTGGACGTGATTTCATTCCGCCTTGACTGCAAGCGCTCCCACTGCGCCGGCGACAATATCCACACGGCCGATGAGTTGAGCAGATGCTTTTGCACGAAATCCGATGGTTTCGGGGGATAGATTATTAGGCCTTCGGGATGATACACCTCCAAGTAAAAGGGCAAACTGGGCGGATGCCCCGTTGTGGCGGTTACAACCACGGGCGTCTTGGGGCGGGCGTAGCGGCTTACGGTCAAGGCCGTCCGGCGGGTGGCGTCTTTCAGCGGCTCGGCCAGCGGCAAAAGAACTATCAAAACGGTAAAGGACCAGGCCAATCCTTGCAACAACAGCAGGTTCAAGGCCAAGGGGAAGCGTCCCGCACGGTAAAAACCACGCCCGCGCCAAGACCACCAAAGCATCAAAACCAATACCGGGCCCAGCAGCAAACCAAGCAACCGGATGCGTCCTTGGAACTGCGCAGACAAAACAAAAATGCCCGCAAGTAAGCCCGTAAGCATCAGCAACCAAAGGATGATTTGTGCGGCATAGCCGCCCAGGAAAAGTTTTTTTCTGCGTCCTTGTTGCCAAGCATCTACCGCATAGCCGCCCAAAAAGGCCAAAGCGGGATAGGCGGCCAACACATAGGCAGGTAATTTGCTGGGCAAAAAAGCATAGGGCAGCCATCCGGCCACAAACCAAAGCACCGTGGCCCGCAGCAGCGGGTTTGCCTTTTTGAAATTCCGGAATCCTTCGACCGCTCCGCCCATAATCAACGGCAGCACCGGCAGGAAAAACAGGAGGAACAACAAAAGATACGTCCCGGGCGGCCCCGTTTGGTTGAGCACCGCCGAATGGGTGCGTCGCAAAATATACCAATCGATCCACCAACGGGCAAAACCGGGATTTTGTTTCCATACGGCCCACAACCAAGCGGCAAAGGGCGCAAGAGAAAGCCATCCGTAAATCCAGGGATGTATCGAAATCACCCGCTGCCTGTGGGGATAAAAAATCAGTAGGAGCAAAAACCAAAATCCCGCCCAAAGGAAAATTGGCGGCCCTTTGACCAATCCGCCCAAGGCCAAGGCCGTGTAAACGGCCAAAAGTTCGCGCTTTCGTCCGGTTTTCAGGTAAGCCAAAACACCGAGTCCGGCCCAGATGTAGAAAAACAAAAGCAATCCGTCGGTTACGGCCATTTTGCCCAGCATCATCAGGAACACGTTACCGGCGGTCAAAAAGGCCGCAGTGTGTGCAACGCGTTTGCCCAAAATACGTGCGCCCTTAAACCACAAGAGGATAACGCCGGCCCCTACGGCCGATGCGGAGAAAAAACGGACGGCAAAAGTGTTGATGCCGAATATTTTGTAGCTCAACGCCACGAGCCAAAAGTGAAGGGGCGGTTTGCGGTGAATTTCCGACCAGGTAAAATCGGGGATAAGCCAACGGCCGGTTTCCAGCATTCGCTTGGCAAATCCGGCATAGGCGGCTTCGTCCTGGTCCCAGAGCGAAATGTAGCCGTTGAACCCGAACAAAAGCAGGGCCAAGAAGCCGAAAAAGGCGATTTCAACGCCCGAAACACCTTTGAAAAACCGCCGTATCATCGTAGGAAACGGCCGAAAAGTCCGTATTTGAAAATCACGTAAATGGCCCGGAAACCGTCACGCCAACCGATTTTTTTCCCTTCGGCATAGGTGCGGCCGTAGTAGGCGATACCCACCTCGTAAATCCGCACACCGGGAATGCGGGCGATTTTGTTGGTTACTTCGGGTTCGAATCCGAAACGTTTTTCACGCAGGTTAAGCGATTGAACCATTTTGGTGTCGAAAAGTTTGTAACAGGTTTCCATATCGGTCATATTCAGGTCGGTAAAAATGTTGGACAAAAAGGTAAGAAACCTGTTGCCTATGGTGTGCCAGAAGAACAACAAACGGTGCGGCTTGGAACCCTTGAAGCGCGAACCGTAAACCACATCGGCAAAGCCCTTGACCACCGGATGTAATAAATCGTTGTAGTCTTGCGGGTCGTATTCCAGGTCGGCATCCTGAATGATCAGGTATTCGCCGGTGGCTTCGGCAATGCCTTTGTGCAAGGCGGCGCCTTTGCCCATATTTTGGGGTTGTTTGAAATATTTAAACTCGGTTCCGGGATGTTGCTTGATGTAATTAAGCACTACTTCTTCGGTATTATCAGTGGATGCATCATTGACAATGATGATTTCTTTTTTGATACCGCTGATCAGTTCCACTTCCATAACGGCATCCAAAAGTTGCGTAATGGTTTTGGACTCGTTGTAGGCGGGGATGATGATGGAGAGTTTGTGGATTTTATTCATTCGGTTTTTCTTTTCAATTCCAAAACAGCCGTATGCACTTGGGTTCCAAAATTACGTATTTCCGTCCAAATCAGGGCGCTAAGGCCGTTGTAGGCATCCATGCCGATATAATCGCCGAAAAAAGGGAATTTTACCGGGGTAAAAGGACTTCGATTTACCGTAACAATTTGCGCTTGACTTCCGTCCAAGGGCCAAAGCAGGAATTTTACTTGCGTGGCATTTCCTTGGGTTTGGCTACGGTCGTAGTAGAGCATTTGGAATGTATTTGTAAGGGTGTCGATGGTGGCGGCGGGGAAAAACTGGTCGCGTTTTGATGAAACGGGCAAAGATTGCTCGGCCCAATGCTTGCCGTGGTCTTTACTGACAAGCAACCGTATATCGCCGCCGGTTCCATCGCGTTTGTCGGCAAAAAGCAGGTAGAAATTTTCATTTTTGTCCTTGAAAAATTGAGGCAAGCCGTTGCAGCGGTAAATCCCGTCGATGTCGAATGCCCAACCGGCATCCTGCTTTGCAATGGCACGGTCTTGATGCCAGGTTTTCCCGCCGTCGGAACTGTAATCGAACCAGATTTTTCCGTTGTAGGCCCAAACCACATAAACATTGCCCTTGCCGTCGAACAGCGGAACGGCGCCTTCCACGGTGTTGTCATCGTCCCGGCAATCGCCGTCGGTATCGTTGATGCGAACGGGCCGGGACCAACTGCGGCCGTTGTCGTCGGAAAAACTTATCAGGATGCGGGATTTGTCGCGGGGATTATTGCTGCCGTAGCGGTCGAATTCCGTCCAGGCCACGGCCATTCGTCCGTTGGCGGGCGCAATTGCCGGCCAGGGTTTGTCCTGTTGTTTGGGCAAATGGCTTCCGATTGCCGTGCCCGGGGTCCAAGTTTTGCCGCCGTCGGACGAGCTTTGCAAGACGATGGCTTCGAGCCACCGGCCGCCGTTTTTCCGTCCCGAGGCCAAATGGAAATAATGCATTGTCC
>WGAP01000034.1 GCA_015494775.1 Flavobacteriales bacterium
AAGATTACCGAGCATGCCTACAAAATTTTGAATTTATATGACATCAAGCACGTAAGTACTCCCTACGAAATCATTTAAATGTAGTGCCTAACAAAAAAGCCATTGCGCTGTAAATCAATGTTTTATACTCAAAAATGTGCGAAGTCGGGATAATACCTGCTTTGCCAAGCAAAAGCTTGGTGGGGAAATTGTTTATGAATGTAAAAAGTGGTTTTGGCTTTGAACCATCGTATAACTCTTCCAAGGTTATGATGCATCATTGGGTTTTTGTTACCGGTTATTCCGCCTGAACCTTTTTTAGACTGATAATCTTTCTCATTATAATATTTGAGTAAATCTTTGTCTATCCAAAGAATGCCATGAAGATGGTTGGGCATAATAATCATTTCATCAATTTCAATATATGGGAATTGTTCGGGTAATTTTTTCCATTGCTTCATTGCTATTCTTCCCATATCATTAAGTAGCATAAAATTTTTTTCAATGTGTCCGAAAAATGGTTCTCTGTTTTTCGTAACTATGGTAATAAAATAAATTCCGGATTTTCCGTAATCATAATTTTTTAACCGTAAATTCATAATGGACCATTTGCTTCCAAATATAATAAGTTTTAAGTAATGGAAGTTGTCAATTTTGTAGCCGCGCGATTCATCGCGCGGGAAAAATAAATTAATAAATTTTGGAGTTCATCGCGATAAATCGCGATGCCACAGCATTTTTTGTGGCGGCGTCCATTTATGGCGCCGATATAGAGGTATAAGGATTTTTTAGACCAATTGTCGCGATAAATCGCGGCGCCACACATTTAAGGGAAATATTGGATCCGCGTGATTTATTGTAGCCGTGCGATTCATCACGCGAGAAAAATAAATAAAGGGATTTTGAACAGAACATCGCGATAAATCGCGATGCCACAAGGTTTTTTGTGGCGGCGTCCATTTGCCTAT
The DNA here is from genome assembly GCA_015494775.1 of Flavobacteriales bacterium. Taxonomy (GTDB): domain Bacteria; phylum Bacteroidota; class Bacteroidia; order Flavobacteriales; family Flavobacteriaceae; genus JAADED01. Next base: position 948 of record WGAP01000034.1, read on the forward strand.
ATAGAGGTATAAGGATTTTTATACCAATCGCCGCGATAAATCGCGGCGCCACATTTTTTAGAATGTTGTATATGTAGCCGCGCGATTTATCGCGCGGGAAAAAGAATAAATTAATGGATTTGGAAATTGGCCATCGCGATAAATCGCGATGCCACAGAGTTCTGGTGTTTTGGGGTGATGTGGCCGCGCAATTTAATGTGGCCGCACCATTCATCGCGCGGGCAATAAAAATAATTTTTTGCTTGCTGTCAATTTGTAATGCCACAGGATTAATTCGTTCCACGTGGAACAATTTATTGGATTAGCGGCCCAAATAAACCAGTAAAACCTGTATGTCGCTTGTGGAAACACCGCTGATCCTTCCGGCTTGGCCGAGATTGCGCGGCTTTATTTTCATTAATTTTTCCCGTCCTTCGAAGGAAAGAGAAGGAACTTTTGTGTAGTCAAAATTTTCGGGAATAAGAATATCTTCAAGGCGATGAAATTTCTCGGCATTCTGCTTTTCCTTTTCGATATACTTATGGTATTTTAATTGAATTTCCAATTGTTGCAGGGTCTCTTGTGGGATATTATTTTTATCCACAAAGGATTTGAATTTTTCGATTTTTAAATAATCACGGTAATCCAATTGCGGGCGGGAAATAACCTTTTTTAATTTAAATCCCTGGGAAACGGGGGGCGTTTGTTTGGCTTCCAGCACCGGATTTATTTCGTCGGGTTTAATACTTGTCCGGGAAACAAAATCGAATAATTTTTCCAAATCCCGTTGTTTTTTTTCAACCAATCGCATTCTCTCCTCCGATGCCAATCCGATTTTATACCCCAAAGGCGTAAGCCGCAAATCGGCATTGTCTTGACGGAGCAAAGTGCGATATTCGGCACGGGAAGTAAACATACGGTAGGGTTCGTCGGTTCCTTTGGTTACCAAATCATCGATGAGTACACCGATATAGGCCTGGTCGCGATGGAGTATAAAAGGTTCTTTATTGTCCAATTGCAGGGCCGCATTGATGCCGGCCATCAATCCTTGGGCGGCAGCTTCTTCATAGCCGGTGGTTCCGTTGATTTGTCCGGCAAAAAACAATCCTTTGATGCGCTTGGTTTCCAAGGTGTGTTTGAGTTGTGTAGGCGGGAAATAATCGTATTCGATGGCATAGCCGAAGCGTATTATTTTTGCCTTTTCAAATCCCGGTACGCGTCGCAGGGCTTTGATTTGTACATCAATGGGTAGCGAAGTGGAAAAACCGTTGACATACATTTCGTAGGTGTTCCAACCTTCCGGTTCCACAAATAATTGGTGTCGCTCTTTGTCCGAAAACCGGACGATTTTATCTTCGATCGAAGGGCAATAACGCGGTCCCGTTCCTTGAATTTCGCCAGAAAATAGCGGCGATTGCCTGAAACCTATGCGTAAGGTGTCGTGCACCACCGGATTGGTATAGGTAATCCAGCAAGATAATTGTTTTTCCAAGGGTTTGGTTCGCGGAAGGAAAGAAAATTTTCCGGGCTCGGCATCGCCTTTTTGTTCTTCCATTTTGGAAAAATCCAAACTTCTGCGATCAACCCGCGGCGGCGTGCCGGTTTTCATCCGTCCGGATTCAAAACCCAAGGCCACCAAATTTTCCGTAAGTCCGTATGATTTGGGCTCCCCTATCCTACCGCCACCGATTTGCGTTTTTCCGATAAATATTTTCCCATTTAAAAAAGTTCCGGCCGTAAGAATAACCGCCCGGGCTTCGATGTGCAAACCGAGCTGGGTTTTAATTCCCACAACACGCTCATTTTCAACGACTAAACCAATAACCATATCGGCCATTAAATCCAAATTAGGGATTTTTTCCAACTCCTGACGCCAAATTCGGGTAAACAAAGCCCTGTCGTTTTGGGTGCGCGGGCTCCACACGGCAGGCCCTTTGGACCGGTTAAGCATACGGAACTGAACGGCCGACAAATCCGAAACAATGCCCGAAAGTCCGTCCAAAGCATCGATTTCGCGCACGATTTGCCCCTTGGCAATGCCGCCCATCGCCGGATTGCAGCTCATTTGGGCGATTTTGGTCAAATCCATGGTGATGAGCAAAGTTTTTTTGCCCATACGGGCCGCCGCCGCCGCCGCTTCCGACCCGGCATGACCGGCACCCACCACAATCACATCATATTTTTCGGGATATTTAACCATTGATTATCAGTTCCGAAAGTGCGCAAAATTACGAAAATAAGGCCAAACAACGGTCTTCGGCAGCACGCATTTTTTGTTTTTCCTCATCGGTTCCGTCATCCATTCCCGTAGCATGTAAAATACTGTGTATCAACACACGAAGCAATTCTTCCTTTTCATCAATATTTAAATTCCGGGCATTTTCGAAAATTTGGGCATAGGACAAATAAATATCGGCCGAAATATTCTTTTCGCCCGGCTCCGAATAGGCCAAGGTAATGGTATCGGTATCGTAATCGCGTCCGAAAACCTGCCGGTTTATGTCGCGCATTTGTTCCTTTCCGATTAAGTTGATGCTAATCAATTCGTCGGAAAGTTTGCGCTGTGCCAAGCATTTCTTAATCCATTTTTCCAACTTTTTTTCATCGATATTTTCCGGCCAGGAGAAATCTTGGTCGTATTCCCAAACAATCATTGCAATTGGTTTTTGTATTGGCGGTAAATGCGTTCGTATTCCTTGTTGAGCGGCCAATCGAAGCTTTTGAGCTGTTCGTATTGCGGGAAATATTTACGGAATAATTCCAGTCGTAAGCTGTCGGGTGGTGCGCCGGTGAATTTTCCTTCGCGCGATTGTCGTTTTTCCGATAGATGTTGCTTGTAGGCCGCTTGCACCAGTTTGAGCAATTCGTATTGCAATTGCAGGATTTGGTCGTAAAGTTTCCGGTTCAATCCTTTGCGAAGCACTTGTTTGGATAGTTCATCCAATTTTTTGTTCAATTCACGAATATGTTTATCGGGATGTGTGCCTTCGAATTGGCGCAGCATATCTTTGAGTTGTTGTTGTTCCTTGTAAAGTTGCCAAGCGCGTTTCGACATTTGCTCTCCTTCACCCTTTTGTCCTTTACGGCCTTGCCGCATCATTTGTTCCATTCCTTGCTTGATTTGGTTGGATTTTTTTCGGATTTTGTCCGGCAAGGATTGACCTTGGGATTTACTTCCTTGGCCTTGGCCCATGCCCATTTTGGGACGCGATTGAGTGTCGAGAAACAAATTGAGCAAATAAATCAGCCGGTTGATGTTGCTGAAAAAGCTTTTTTGATGCATACGCACCATGGCAAAACGAACGTCTTGAAGCAAATCCAGGGTTTTGCGTGAATGATACATGGCGTTATTCAGTTCATCGAACAAATCTTCCGACAAGGCCGGTTGCCTTAGCGCAATGGCATCCAAACTGTCCGATACGCGTTCCAAACTCCTGCGCAAACGGTTTTGGGTGAGCAATAATTTGGAATAATCATAAGGATTGGCCGGGTCGTAATCAAAGAGTTTTTCTTGGGTAAAGGAAATGTCCAATAAGGTTTTGATGAGTGATTTGATTTGGTTCAAATCTTCCTGATGTTGTTCCCGTTGGCCGTTCATGGCCATGGCTTGCAACATGGAACTCATTTGTTGCAATTGTTCGGCGGCGCGTTGTTGGGGCGTATTGGCCTTGGACGGATTTTCACGCATTTGCCGGCCGGCTTGTTTTTGAAACATTTTCGTGGTTTTGAAACCGGCGTTCAAGGGCGGCATTTGCACGGGTTCCTTTAAGCTGCGGTTCATTTGTTGCAGCGTTTGGAATTGTTTGTGCAAACTGTCGGTGCGGCGATTGAGTTTTTGTTGTTGGGCGGGCGTGTCTTTGTTTGTCCGCGCCAATTTTTCCTGTTCGCGGGCCAATTGCGACAAACTATCGCTCATTTGTCGCAGGTGTTGTTCGATATAAAAACGTTTGACCAATTGGAGCATCCGCTGCATCGAGCGTTTTTCCAATTGGTTTTGATTTTCCAATTTTTCCAATTGATCCAAGAGTTTTTCGCGGTTCAATTGATTGAGTAATTTTTGCAATTGTTGCTCCAAGCTGTCGTTGCGCAGCCGTTTTTCGTTTTCGGCCAGACGTTTTTTCAGGGCTTTGAGTCGGGGGTCTTCGGGATGTTGTTTTTCGGCTTGGCGGAGCATTTCTTTGAGCCGGCGGTTCATTTCGAGCAATTCTTTTTTTTGCCGCGCGCTTTGTTGAAGGTTGTCGGCCACGCGGTTTTGGAATTGCCAATCGGTGGTTTTGCGGGTGCGCAGTTCGCGCAAGCTTTTGTCAATGTTTTTGGTTTGCCGGTTAAACTGTTGTAGTTGCTCACCGGCATTTTGCAGGGTTTGCCGTTCGCGCCTGCGACGTTCGGCGGCATTGCGTGCCCGGGGCCGGTAAACAAAAACGGGACTGCGCGCTTTTCGCGGGCCGGTAACGGTGTTGTTGTCGGCAAGTTCGAACCAATAAGTGTAGCTCAACGTGTCGGGCAGGTGAAAATCGTAGGGGAAAATCCACTGTTCGCGCATGGTTTTACGGCCACCGTAGCGGCGCAGGACTTTGGTTTGTTCTTGGCCGTTGGCGGTGCGGTAAAACAACCGCAAGGCCGAAAGCCCTTTGTCATCGTCGCCTTGCATCAGGAGCAAATGCCTGAGGGCGTATAAACTGGTATCGGCTTGGATATGCACTTGCAATTCGGGCGGTAAATCCGGTTCGCTGTGGATGTGAAAAAACAGTCGAATGCGTTGTTTGCTCGCTTGGTTTAGGAGACTAAACCGCAGCAGGGTGTCGCCGCGTAAAATCATATCCCATTGCAAACTGTCGCCGCGGGGATTAAGCCGGATGCTATCGCGTTTGTTGATGTAGGCCAGGTGCGCTTTGGAAGTAAACAGATGCCAAAGAATACGGGAACCTTCGGGCAGGTTCAAATCCGTATTGCGGAAAACTTGCAGGTCGGAATGTCCCAAATAGGGTGGGAGCGTGGCAGCCACATAAAAACTGTCCACCGCCGGCACGGCCACCGCTTCGATGCGGAACGGCCCGAAACGGTATTTGCCGGCCACCAGTTCAAAATCCGTTGCCTTTTCGAATTCGGGCATTTCATACACAAAAACCGTGTCGTTTGCCCTTCGAAGGGTTTGGCGGCTGCCTTGACGCAAAATTTCCAGATTTTCGGGCAACACATCACCGTGCACCCCGACTTTGAGCGTATAAGGATGTCCCGGAATGGCCCGCAAGGGAGAAATCACCTTGACCGAAAAAGGTGCAGGCCGTTGAAAACGCCGGTTGTAGTATTCCAGTCGCCGGTATGATTCGGCCAGGCCTTTTAAAGGCGCTTGAAGCCGGAAAAGCGCACCGGCAAACAACGGGATGAACAGCAAATACACATAGCGCCAATATTTCCGTGCGGGCAATATGCGTTGAAGGTTAAACCGCAGCAATTCCTTTTCGCGTCGTTCCAATTCGTAGGCCAACAAATCGCTATCGGCTTCCGGCAGGTTTTCCAATTGCAGGAAGTTGATCAACCTGTCGGCAAGGGACGGATGGGTTCCGGCCAGTTGCCGGGCCACATCCATAGCGGTCATCCGGCGGAAAAAGCCGGCATATTGCAGCCAGGGAAACAAACCGTAGCGCAGCAGCAGGAATATTTGAAGCGCCCAACTGCTCCAAAACAATATTTTACGCACCAAGGCCGGGAGCCAAAGGGCATATTCGGTTATCAACACAAACAACCAAAGCAATGCGCTGAAAAAAACAAGCAAAACACTTTGCTTTGCCGCTTCCAGCTTGTAGTGGGAGCGGATGTAGGCATCGATGTTTTTATGCAGCCGGCTTCCGGTCAAGGCGATGGGTTAGGAGAGTGGTATTTTACGGATGCGTCGCAGATGGCGTCCGCCTTCAAATTCGGTTTCCAGGAACACTTGCACGTATTCCAGCGCTTGGTAAAGCGAAATGAATCGCGCAGGCAAGCTGAGCACATTGGCGTCGTTGTGTTTGCGGGCCAGTTCGGTGAGTTCGCGGCTCCAACAAAGGGCGGCGCGTATGCCTTGGTGTTTGTTGGCCGTCATGGCGGCGCCGTTGCCGCTTCCGCACAGGATAATGCCGCGTTGGGCCCGGCCGTTTTCCACGGCTTCGGCCACCGGATGAATATGGTCGGGATAATCGGTGCTGTCGGTGCTGTCGGTGCCGAAATCGAGCACTTCGTAGCCGTTGCGGCGAAGCATTTCGGCGATGCGGAGTTTGTATTCGGTGCCCGCGTGGTCGTTGCCCAGGGCGATGGTATGCACTTTGGTATCCATAATCCGGTGTTTTTTTCAAAGATACTACAAGTCGGTCAAAAAAATCAATGTATTTTTTTCGGGCGCTCCACAAGCCGTCGGGGCGCCGGCGGCGGAATGAAATTCCGCTGCCGGCGGCGCAAAATTTCGTCATCCGATACTTGGATGCGGGTTTGGACAATTGTTTATGCCACGACCGAAAAATCCGCCGTTTTTTGCGCCGCCGGCCCCGCGCTTTGCGCGGCGCCGGCGCCCCTTGTCTTGTTCCGCGGCTCCGCGAGCCCTTCGGTCTCGCTTCGCGGCTTCGGGAACCTGCGGCTTCCACCGGCCAACGCTAATGCTGCGCCTTGTTTCCCTCCGCGGCTCCACAAGCCTGCGCGCCTTGCAAGCGGCGGCGCTTGTCTTGTTCCGCAGCTACGGCAGCCCGTTCAGGTCTGCCTCCGCTACCGCATCAGCCCTACGGTCTGCTGCGGGCTCCCGACATTGCTCCGCAATGTGCGGGACAGGTTTCGCAAGCCCTTCGGTCTTGCTCTGCTATAATTTTTTCAATAGCGGGTTATCCCTAAACCCCGATGTGTCAATCGAAGCCGGATGTCCCATTGTAGCCGCGCGATTTATCGCGCGGGAAAGCGATACACCGCGTGAAAAAAGGCCGGCGGCTGAGTGCCGCGGTGAAGCCGCGGTGTATCGAAGCCCCGGCCGGTCGCTTCGATACAATTTTTGCTACGCAAAAATCACTCAGCGACC
>WGAP01000035.1 GCA_015494775.1 Flavobacteriales bacterium
AAGCGGTGCCTGTTCCCAATCCCTTGCATCTGATTCGCGAGCCCGCTACGCGCGGTGTTCCGCAGGTAATTCAAAATATCCGTGATGATTTTAACGCCTGATTTCTTTGCCCGCGACACCTTGACGGTGGCCCGCGAATTGCCCGGTCATTTTTTGTATCGCCGTACGGAAGGCGGCATTTTTCGCGGCATCATTGCCGAGGTGGAGGCCTATCACGGTCTCGACGACGCCGGTTGCCATTGCGCCAAAGGGCTCACCCCGCGCACACGTGTTATGTTCGGCCCGCCTGGACATATTTACGTCTATTTGATTTACGGCATGTATGAAATGCTCAACTTCGTTACCATGCCCGACGGCTTTCCGGCGGCCGTGCTCATCCGCGGACTTTTACAACCCGAATTTTCCAAGGACGGCCGTCATTTTGAACCCCTAAGCAAACCCGCCGACGGCCCGGGCAAGCTCACGCGTCTCTTCCGTATCGACAGGCAATTGAACAGCTTGCCGTTGGACAGGCAAACCGGACTTTGGGTGGCACGAGGCCTGCTACCGGCCAAGCTAAAAACCACGCCGCGCATCGGCATCGATTATGCCGGCCCGTGGAAGCACAAACCCTGGCGTTTTGTCATCGAAAAATTGTAAATTGAGCCAAATTCGGGATTTATGCGCAACTTTTTATTTCCTGTTCTGCTAGGGTTTATATTGCTTTCGTCGTGTAAGCAAGGCCCCGTTAAGTTGGTTTCGGCACCGGACAAATGGAAGGGCGGTCAATCGCAGAAAATCATTCTCAGGGGTGTCCGTCAGGCCCGCATCGAAGCCGTGGGTTTTTGGATCGACACCATCATCCGCGGCGGCGCCCGCCCGGCCGACACCATTCGTATTCCCGCCTTCAAGGGCTTGCGCCCGGGCACGCATACGCTCTACCTGGATTTTTTCCGTGGCAACAAACACATCCAACGCATCACCAAGGACTTTATCTGGGTTCCTGCGCCGGCTTCCGACAGTATCAACAAATCGAAGTAATTTTTTAGGGCGCCCCGGCGCACGCGTTCGCATAGGCCGCCGTTCATCGCCTTCGGCTCGCCCGGCGGCATGCTCACGCGGCGCCGTCGGGCTGTCCGCTCAAATGCGCAGGCGGCCCGCTCTTGCCCTGCAAACGTGGCGGACGTGGCTCCCCACTGGTCGCCCCGCCGCCCCGGCAGGCCTGCGGCGCGCCGCATCGCTTCAAGTATAAAGTATTGTAAAAGTTGAAGTTATTTTTGTCGAGAACAAAGCCGGCAATCCGAAGGCATAGCCGTAGCTATGGCGAGGATTGTCAATACCGTTATCGGCAAAAAGAACGAAACTTGGTGCGTTATTTTATACTTGAAGCGATGCTTACTACGCATAACCGCTCCCATCCCTGGCGCTTCAATGTACACGATAATGAAAGAAAAAGAAAATTATTTGAATCAGTAATAAAAAATAACTTCCGTGATAGGTAAAAAAATTTTTTTTCAATTTAACTGAAATTTTTTATATTTGTGTAGGGCAAAAACCTATCAAATCAACGAATTATTTTACAGCTATGGTTACTAAAATTTTAAAGACAGCAAGTATTGTTTTAGTTTTACTCACCCTTTTGGGGTGTCCCTTGGAAAAGTTTTGTAAATCTCCGCAATTTGAAATACCCGATTTGATAAGTGTTGTGCCAGTAGATACGGTTTATCATGTAGGTGATCAAATTGTTTATACAGCCATTATTCCTTCTCGTATTGACAGTTTAAACATTGATATTTACGAAAATACCGGAGTTACTTCTACATGGTTAATGGGTTCGGAGATTCATAAATTTGATGGTAATGATATTGACGTAATAAAAGGATTTACACGGCGGTTGGATTACGATAATTCGTTGCAGGCTTATTTGACCTATAACCCAACGGACAAAGTCTATGAATTTCAAGCCCGGATAACTTTCACCCAACCTGGAGAATATAGTATCTTTCCGAATGGAATGAATATAGTGTTTACATCCGGTGATTCCGATTGCCCGGATTATGAAATAGAAACCAATATCCGGGGTTTTCACATTCATTCGGGAGAAATGTGGGAGTTCCGGGTGGTGCCATAGGTTTGGAGTTCCGGGTGGTAATGTTATATTTGTACAGCTATGGTTACTAAAATTTTAAAAACAACAGGCATTATTATTCTTTTACTAACCTTATGGGCATGTCCCATGGAACCCATGTGTCCAAATGAATTAGATACATATATACCCGATTTGATCAGTATTGAACCTTTGGATACGGTTTATCAAGTGGGTGATCAAATTGTTTATACGGCCATTATTCCTTCGCGTATTGATAGTTTAAACATTGATATTTATGAAAATACGGGCGTTACTTCTATATGGTTGCTTAGTTCGGAGATTCATAAATTTGATGGTAATGATATTGACGTAATAAAAGGATTTACACGGCGGTTGGATTATGATAATTCGTTGCAGGCCTATTTGACCTATAACCCAACGGACAAAGTCTATGAATTTCAGGCCCGTATAATTTTTACGCAGCCGGGTGATTATAGCGTTTTTCCGGATGGAATGGAAGTATTTTTTAATTCTGAAAATTCGAGTAGTCTAGATTATGAAATAAAAACCAATATACAGGGCTTTGAAATTGGAGAAATGTGGGAGTTCCGTGTGGTGCCTTAGGTTTGTCTTTCGGGCAGAAAATTATATTTTTTAGGTAATGGAATAATATAAATTATGTTTAAAACCAAACATCGCTATATTCCGTTATTCCATATTCCGTATCGCAGGCCACAGCAACGGAATAAGGATAAACAAAAATAAAGGTTGGATAAGCATTCGCCGGATATAAAACAACAAATGATACTCGCCCGGACGGTAAAAAGTCGCTGAAATTATCAATAAAATCAGTAGCACCGGTCCGGCTATGGCATAGAACAATACCAGAAAACGACGCAAGCGCCGGTTTTTGACCCACAGAAACAACAACGCCAGCGAAAACACCGCATTGGTAATATAGCGCAAAAGCATGGTGCAGTAATCCGCCGGGTGCAAAGCCGGTAAATCCCCGGTCAGATAACGCTGCGAACCGAAAAAATCCAACAAGGGCTCGGGAAACCATTGCCGCTCGAACAAACGGACGGCCACCAAAAGCAAAACGAGCATTGCGGAAAATACCGCCCGTACCGCAAAGGAATCAGTCCGCCGGTTGTGCATCTATTTTTCCTTGGATTTTTTTCATCTTCATGTGGAACATCTTTTCCTTCTGTTCGTTTACCTGCAACATTTGTTTGCCCGGCGAAACAAACATGATGTTCAAATTCAAGCCCCGCAATACGAACAGCAAACCCACAAAGGCCACGGCATAGGGAATAAGCCGGTTGAGCCGGTTGCGTAAACCCGCCGAAAAGCTACGTTGCAGCCAGGTGATCAACATCAATGCGGGCGTGGTACCCAGGCCGAAAATCATCATATACAATGCGCCGTGCCAAGGGCTTCCGGTGGCCAAGGCGCCCACCATGGCCAGGTAAACCAAACCGCAGGGCAAATAACCGTTTAGGAAACCCATCACAAAAAAGGCCGAGTAGGAACGTTTTTGCAAATAGCTTTGCATGGCCGTTTTCAAGCGGCCCACGGCCCGGGTCCAAAAAGCGGGCGTACGGGCCGAAAAAGCCCTTCCGGCCGCAGGAAACAAGGCGACGATAATCATTATCAAGCCGAAAATCAGGGAAATTTTCTGCTGCAATCCGGCCAATTGCAGTCCGCGCCCGAAAAAGCCCAACACCAAGCCCATGGTTCCGTAGGCCATGATGCGTGCCAGGTGATAGAGCGTCAATTGAACGGCGGTTTTGGGCCGGCTTTTGCGGTCCACGGGTAATATCAGGGCAATGGGCCCGCACATACCGATGCAATGGATTTCGCCCATCAGGCCCAGGAGTAAAGCGGAAAGATAAATAGCGGTCATAATTTGGGTTTAATGCAGTTCAAAACTTTCGATAGGTTCGAAAGTGTCGGGGTTGAATACGCGTACATGGATACCCGGGCCGCTCACATCGAAAATCATCAGGGCGTTTTGGGTGGAAAAAGTTTTTACATGGTCCGACCAAGGGAGTTTTTCGGGTGCATAATAGGGCGCGCCCGCAGCACCGTTGGTGATTTGTACAAACGGACGATTGAGTTTGATGCGCGGGCCTTTCCAATCCTTGGGATAAATGTCGGTATCGTTGTCCACCACCAGGCGGGTATAATTATGCTCGTCGCCCGAAAGGACGGCACGGAATTTCTTACTACGATTGACCAAGATGTCCAAAAGTTGGTCGCGGCGTTCGATAATGCCTTTGTCCACCGGTTTGCCCGCCACCCACGGACGGATGTCGTTGTTGCCATAATACCACATGTCGTTGTTGGCGTGTCCGGCATTGGGAAACAGCGGTGTGTGAACGGTAACAAACACATGGTCGATGTCGGGGTCGGCATCCAATTGTTTCAAGGTTTTTTCGAGCCACTCCATTTGTTTGTCCATAATGTAGGCATGCGGATTTCCGCCGGTGATGGGAATGTAGTTTTCGTTGGTGGTGTACCAATAGTTGGAATTCATGACCACAAAGGCCACATTGCCGTAGGTAAACCAATAGGCCGTTTCGCCGTAGGGCGGAAAATCCCGTGTCCGGCGCGAAGGGTCGTAGGCGGCGCCGTCTTCCGAGAGCGGGCCGTTTTCGGGCAAAGCAAACATGTCGGAAAAAAGCCGTTCGGCACTTTCGGTTTCGAACGGGAATTTATCCACCGAAATATAGCGTTTCCACGGTTCGGGAGATTGGCTATCGAACTTGTGGAAACTTTGCGAAAGCGCTTCGTGGTTGCCCATGCCTATGTAAACCGGATGATAGGGTGCGTAGTAGCGCAACACGTTTTTGTAGTTGAAATACTGCAAGGCCTCCAATCCGCGTGAGCCCGAATAGCCGTTGATCATATCGCCGGTAAACATAAAGAAGTCGGCATTTTCACGGTCGGCAGCTATCATCATACGTTTGAGGATGTAGGTATTGGTGCCGAAAATGTTGCGTTCGCCGCCGCCTTTGGCATTGCGGCTGTCAGAGGCGTAGGCAAAGCGAAGCGGAGCGCGGCAACCTTTGAGCGGCGCCGTGCGAAACAAATATTGTTCGTGCCAAGGGCCGTAAATGATTTCGTAATGATAAACCGTGGAAGGTTTGAGCCCGTCGATGTCGATTTCGAAACGCTTCGAAGGCGATTTGTCCAAGCGGAATTCCTTGCCGTTGATGTTGAGCCGGACGGATGTTTGTTCGTTGAATTGCAATGAGAGCGTAATGCCGTCGGAGCGCGGCATGGACAGGATGGGCCCTTCGATGAGCGTAACATCGGGAATATATTTGCCGTTGTGATAAAGGATGTTTTGCCGGTTGTCGGTTACAATGCGTCCCTTTTTGTCGATGATGCGATAGCCGATTTGTATCAAACCCGATTGTTCCCAGTCGGTAAAATCGTATTTACCTTTTAGTTTGTCCAAATTAATACGGGCCTTGCCCTGCTTGATTTTTACGGTGCGTTTGGAAAAAACGGGCGTTTTGTAACGCGAGCGTTCGTCGATAAGCCCGTAGTAGAGCGTGCCTTCCACTTCGGGACGGCCGAAATCCAATGCGATGCCTTTTTCCCAACCCGTAACTTTGGGCGTGGCAATATGGTCATAGGTCAGATATGGGTTTCCGTCGCCTACGGCCGGATAGAATTTCCCTTGGTAGTCCACGCCCATTTTTCCGTCTTTGTAGGTGATGTGGGCAAAGGATTTGGGAACGGGGGTTTGTTGGGCCGTAAGGGCGAACGGTGCCAGCAGAATGGCTAGTGCGGTAAATAATGTTTTACGTATCATTTTTCAGCAGGTTTATTCAGTTTGACGTGTATTTCGGTGCCTTGGCCGGGCTCCGAACGGTAAACAAAGATACGGCCTTGATGATAATTTTCCACTATCCGTTTGACCAACGAAAGCCCGAGGCCCCAGCCGCGTTTTTTGGTGGTGAATCCGGGCTCGAAAATTTTTTTCCACAGGTTTTTGGGAATGCCTTTCCCCCGGTCGGATACCGAAATGCGGATGTGATGCGGCGTTTCTTCGACCAGGCCGATACGGATTTCGCCGCCGTCGGGCATGGCATCGATGGCGTTTTTGATCAGGTTTTCCAAGACCCAGCGAAACAGGTCGGGATTGAGCATGGCCGTCAATGGATGTTCGGCCAGGTCGATGTGGATACGGATATTGTCGGGCAAGCGGCGGGCGCGGAAATAGCGCACGCTTTGCTGAACCAACTCGCGCAGGTCGGCGGGTTGGAGTTTGGGTCGCGAGCCGATTTTGGCAAAGCGCTCGGAGATGATGCGTAGCCGTTGGATGTCTTTTTCCATTTCGGCCGGTTCCACCAGCGCAGGGTCGGTTTTGAGCAATTCCAACCATCCGAGCAAAGACGACAGCGGCGTGCCGATTTGGTGGGCGGCTTCTTTGGCCATGCCGGCCCAGAGCAGGTTTTGTTCGGAAATACGCGTGGCCTTGTAGTAAAGGTAAACCACGGCCGCAAAGAGCAGGAAAATAATGATAAGAATCACCGGATACCAGGTCAGTTGGTTCAGGAGGCGGGAATTGCCGTAGTAGAGTTCTTGCCAGCCCTTGGAAAGTTGAATGCGAAGCGGTTCGTTTTGCGAAGCAAAAAGGGTGAGTTTGCGCCGCAGGGCGGCGGTATCCTTTTCGATGCCGGGCAGGTTGTAGGATTGGATAATGCGCCCGGTGCTGTCGGTCATAATGACGGGAATGGTTTTGTTGCGAATAAGGATTTGCGAGGGCAAGTCGATGTCGGCATCCAAGGGCGAGGAGATGATTTTTTCGACGGCCTGGCTCCAAATTTCCATTTTGGTGCGTTCCTGCTGTTTGAGGTAGCGGAACAGCAGGTAGGAATTCCAAAAAATGACGGCCACCACCAACAACAGTCCGGCCAGGATGATGGGCCGGCGGTGGCGACTGCGGAATAATTTTTCGGGGGAATATTGCATAGGAAAGAAATGACTTAGACTGCGCCTTTTTCAAAGGTCAAGATAAGAAAAATGCGCCAGGGATCGGAGGGACGGCCGCAAGGCCGGTCCGTAGCCGAACGCAGTGAGGCGCAGGACGGAAGCGGTAGCGAACTCCCGCAGAGCCCGGTTCTCGCCGCGTGAACGCGCCGCGGTGCGAACAACCGTGAAGCAACGCGGCATGCGTGAACGCGTGCGGGAAGGCGCCCGAAAAAAATCAAATTTCACCGGCCAATTCATCCACCAAACGGACAATTTCGTCGCCGATACGCTCTTGGGCCTCGACCGTGGAAGCACCGATGTGGGGCGACAACGAAAGCTTGGGATGCATGAGCAATTGCACGGGCGGAACGGGCTCGTCGCGGAACACGTCCAAGGCCGCAAAGGAGAGCTTGCCGCTGTCCAGGGCCTTGTAGAGCGCCACCTCGTCCACCACACCGCCGCGGGCGGCGTTGATGATGGCCGCGCCGTCCTTCATTTTGTCGATTTCGGCCGCACCGATGAGCGGTTTGTCCGATGCGGGAACGTGTAAGCTGATGAAGTCGGACCTGCGGAGCAACGTGTCCAAATCCACGGTGTGGATGTGGAAAACGGCCTTTTGGCCGTCGAAAAAGTGAAGGGTCAATTCGGCTTCGTCCACATAAGGGTCGTAGGCCAAAACGTTCATTTCCAGTCCGATGGCCATTTTAGCCAGTTCGCGCCCGATGCGTCCGAACCCGATGATTCCCAGGGTTTTGCCGCGCACTTCGCGGCCTTTGCTGTAACGTTTTTTGAGTTCTTTGAAGGCCTGGTCGCCGCGCAGGGGCATTTCACGGTTGCTGTCGTGCAGGAAGCGTACGCCCGAAAGCAGATGCGCCATCACCAGTTCGGCCACCGAATGGGAAGAGGCCGCGGGCGTGTTGCGCACGCGAATACC
>WGAP01000036.1 GCA_015494775.1 Flavobacteriales bacterium
AACTAAGGAAGAAAGAAGGTAAGAAAAATTTCTCCGCCACGGTATCGTTAAACGTACCTAGTCGACCAGGGTTCTTACCTTCTTTCCCTTTTGTTTCGGATGTAAACAAAATTATAAAATTTTTCATGCTGCAAACATACGAGGCGACCGGAGGAAGCCCACGCACGGGCGGGCGCGGGCGCGCGGCACGCGCGCCCGCGCAAAACCACGGCATCCGCCAAGGCGAATATGAGCGGACAGCCCGGCGGGCGCCTAAGCGTTGCAGCAAGCATAAAACCTTCACACCAAGTCTTGTTCTTTTTGCCGATTACGGTATTGGCCATCCTTGCCATAGCTGCGCTATGCCTACGGATGGCCGGCTTTGTTCTCGACAAAATTAACTTCGACTTATCCGACACTTTATGCTTGCTGCAACGCGTGAGGGTCGCCAAGCGTGAGGCCGCTCCGCCGGCCGATGCGCTTGGCGTTGGCCCCGCCGCGGCGCCGAAGGCGCCGGCGCCTCCCGCATTGCGAAGCAATGGCGGGAGCGCTGCGGACGTTAGTCCGCCGGCGGGCCCCGAACGTGAGCGCCCGGGCGCCCCAAAAAAATTAAAACTATCCCACCACAAGCAGGTTGCATCCGCGGATGTCGCTGCCTTCAAAACGGCCAAGCACTTCAAAACTTCCGTCGGGATGCAAGCGTCCCAAATCCTGCACCGAAAGAAAGGCGCAGGAATGCACATTGGCCAAATCGATGATGTTGATGCCGCCCGAGCGGCCCGGCGGGACATAATCCAAAGGGTCTTCGGGGTCGCGGATAAGCACCTTCATCCAGGGCGGGGTGCGGAAAAGCCCGTGGCCACGGGAATAGGCCTGCGAAAGTAACTCGGTCATGCCGTATTCGGAATGAACGGCCGGAACGCCCAGACGTTGTTGCAAGTACGCATGTAATTCCTCGCGCACGGGTTCGCGGCGGCGTCCCTTCATGCCACCGGTTTCCATCACAATGGTATGGCGTAACGACACCGGAAACCGTTCGGCAAAATCCATCAGGGCAAAACTTACGCCCAGGAGCAAGGTTTGCGTACCAAGGGCTTCCAACCGGACGAGTTGGTCGCGAAGCGCTTCCAGGTCGTGCAGATAAAATCCGCTTTCGGGCCGGCCGCTCAATTGCATGAGCCGGCGGGCCATATACACCAGGGACGAACCCTTGCGTTCCAAGTAGGACGGCAACAGGGCCAGGATGACATAATCCTGCGGAGGGCCGTAAAAGTGCTTGAAACCTTCGACCAACGCCCGTTCGTACCAAGCCGAATCCTTGACCCAATGCCTTGACGGCGTCATGCCCGTGGTGCCGCTGCTCAAAAATTCGGCATCATAGGGCGGCGGCGCCGAAACCACTTGATGGTGCTTGAACATTTCCACGGGAAGGAAAGGAATATCTTCCAAGCGCTGTACCTTGGCAGGTGAGCGGCCCAGCAAATCACAGAAACGGCGGTAAACAGCGTTGTTCCGGTATTGATAGCGAAACAATGCCAAGGCCCGTTCCTTGAATTGCCGGGGCGAGTGCGGGCGTATCCAATCCTTAGGATGCATGGGGAATGCTGTCTTGGACGGGGCGGTCGGCCGTAGTGTCGGCCGGATGCAGAATGCGGCGGATCATGGGGTCGGTTTGGATGCGGATTCGCTGATACACGCCGGTTCCGTAGAGGTCGCGACCCAGCACGGCATGCAGGAAGTTTTCGAAGCGGCGGACACGCTCGGGCGGGTAGCCGGTGGTGTCGCGACCGGTGCGTTGGAGCATAAAACGGAACAAACTCGCGGGAATGGTGTCGGAATGCACGTATTGGTCGCGGGTGAGGTTGAACAAATCGTCGTAGTGCAGGCGCACGTAGTCGCGCAGGATTTTGTTGAGCGTATGGCGCAGATAAATCAGTTCGTAGGACTGGTTGAGGTAATTTCTGTCCAAGGGGACGAAAATATCGGGCACAATCCCGCCGCCGCCGTAAACGATGCGGCCTTTTTTGGTGCGGAAGCGCAAACTGTCGTTTACCTTGATGCTGTCGCGCGAAAAGAGTTCGCCGTTGGCGTAGCGTTTATAAAAATCGTTTTCGTATTCGGTGGCGTGGCCTTTGCGATAGGGGCGTTGGATACACCGTCCGCTGGGCGTGTAGTAGCGGGCCGTTGTGATGCGCATCATGGAGCCGTCTTTGAGTTGGATTTCTTCCTGCACCAATCCCTTGCCGAAAGAGCGCCGGCCGATGATAACGGCGCGGTCGTTGTCCTGCAAAGCGCCGGTTACGATTTCGGCTGCCGAGGCGGTATTTTCGTCGATAAGCACATAGAGCGGTCCTTTTTCGAATTCACCGCGTCCGGTGGCATACACCTTGCGAATGAGTTTGTCGTGGTTTTTGGTATAAAAAATCAGGTTGCCGGCCGGCAGGAATTCATCGGCCAAGAGGCCGGCCTGTTTGAGGTAGCCGCCCGAATTTCCGCGCATGTCGAGCACCAGGGCCCTGAGGCCTTGTTTTTTGAGCCGTTCGAGGGCGCGAAGGAATTCGTCGTGGGTGGTTTCGGAAAAAATTTCCAGTTGTATGTAACCCAGAGTGTCGTTAATCATAAAGGCGGCCGGAACGCTGTTTAGCGGCACCTTGTTGCGGCGCACCTGCACGCGGAAAATGCTATCCCGCGCCGGGCGGCGCACACACAAATCCAAACGACTGCCCAAAGGGCCTTTGAGCCGGTTTACAATGCTGTCCAACGGCACATTTTTGCCGGCCACGGTGTCGCGGCCGATGCACAGGATTTGGTCAAAGGGATGTATGCCGGCCTTTTGGGCGGGCGAATGCGGAATAACGCGCAACACGGTAAAGGTGTCGGCATCCATTTGGAATTCCACGCCCAGCCCTACGAAATTACCTTGCATGGTTTCGCGCACCGAGGAGCTTTCTTTTTTGGGAATATACACCGAATGCGGGTCGAGTTGGGCCATGATGTCGTTGATCATCCGGTCCACCAAACTATCCACATTGACCTGATCCACGTAGTGTTCGCGGATAAATTGAAGGAGTTCGTCCACCTTGTTGGTTTGGCGTATTTGTTTCAAGCTCATGCCCGCCGGTTGGCGAAACGAAAGTTTATAGCCGGTGTAAATACCGGCCAAGGTGAGCAAGGTGGCTATGAGCATCCAAACAAGATGGATATGATGTTTTTTCATGAATTACCCAAATCATCGATTTTATCCACTTCCACGCCCGCATTGCGGAGGAATTCCAATCCGCTGTCGTCCTTGTAGTCTTCGTAGTAAACTACGCGTTTGATGCCGGACTGGAAAATCAGTTTGCTACATTCGCGGCAAGGGGAAACGGTAACGTAGAGCGTGGCGCCTTGGCCGCTTTGGGTGGAACGGGCCAGCTTGGTAATGGCATTGGCTTCGGCATGGAGCACATACCATTTGGTTTTGCCGTTTTGGTCTTCGCACACATTTTCCATGCCCGAGGGCGTTCCGTTGTAGCCGTCGGAAATAATCATTCCGTCCTTGACAATCAGGGCGCCCACCTGCTTGCGCCGGCAGTAGGAAAGTTTGCTCCATTCGCGGGCCATGCGCAGGTAGGTAATATCGTAGCGGCGTTGTTTTTCCTTTTTCATACCAAGACCTAAATTCTTGCTTGTAACAAAGATAAGCTATATCCGATGATTATCCAGGACAGGATGCGGATTTGTTCGCGATGCGAAGTTCCGAAAAATTTACGCCACCAGCCCAAGAGCAACAAAATCAAAACCACTACGGTAAATTGGGCCGTTTCGATACCGCCGGCAAAATAGAGCAGCGGCAAGGCCTTGCTGTCGTATCCTTGGGCAATCATCATAAAGGCCCGCGCAAAACCCAAGCCATGCACCAGTCCGAACAAAAAGGCAAAAAGAATATGAAGCCCGTGCAGGCGTTTGCCGTCTTTGACCCAAAGATTACTCAATGCCGTGAGGATAATGGTCAGGGCGATGGCTTGTTCCACCAGGTTTTCGGGTACGTGCAGCCATCCGTAAACCATCAGAAAGAGCGAAAGCGTGTGCGTAACGGTAAATACCGTGATCATGGCCAAAACCTTTTTCCATTCACGCCACGTAAAAACCACCGTCAGGGCCAGTAGGAACAATTGATGGTCAGTGGCGTCCCACGACCAAATATGACGGAGCCCGAGCCGGAAAAAGAGTTCGAAGGTGTTCATGAATGCTTGTGTTTGCGTCGTCCTTCGGATTTATCCAAAAACATAAGCAAGGCCGGTAACAGGAGCAAATTGGAAAACATGGCCATAAGCAGGGTAAACGATACCAATCCGCCCAATGCCTTGGTGCTACCGTAGCTGGAACTCATAAAGACCAAAAAGCCGAAAAACAACACCACCGAGGTGTAAAACATACTGATACCCGTTTCGCGCAGGGCCGTAATCACCGCCTTGCGAACGCGGTAGTGATGTTTTTTGAGTTCTTCGCGGTATTTGGTCAAATAATGAATGGTATCGTCCACCGAGATACCCAGCGTAATACCGAAAATAAGAATGGTGGACGGTTTGAGCGGAATGCCGGCGTAGCCCATCAATCCGGCGGTTAGCATAAGTGGAAGAAGGTTGGGTATCATGGACAGGACAAGCATACGCTTGGAACGAAACATGCGGTAAACCACCATTGAAATCAACAGGATAGACAAGAGCAAGGAAAAAACAAGATTATGCAGTAAATAATCGGTTCCTTCCATAAACAAAAGGGCATCGCCGGTCATGAATACGCGGAATTTATCCGAAGGAAAAATTTGATGTTGGTGAATGTTGAGATATTTTTGAATATCGCGCATTTCGTCGGTTTCGATGTCTTTCATAAAGGTCGTGATGCGCGCATAGCGCCCGGTGCTGTCCACATAGGTGCGTAGCAATCCGCTACGGCCCATGGAATTATGAAGGTAGGGCAACATAAAATTGATTTCGTGCCGCGAAGGCAGGTTGTAGTATTTGGGATTGCCGCGATAGTAGGCCTGCTTGGCATATTTGACCACCGACACCACCGAAACGGGTTTGGACAATTGCGGGAGCAATTGAATGTTTTCCTCGAATTTGTCCATACGCTTGATCACTGGCAAACGCAAAACACCTTTGCGATGACGGGTGTCCACCATAAAGTCCACCGGAAGGATGCCGCCGAAGTTATCTTCAAAAAATTTAATATCGCGATAAAAAACTTTGTTTTTGGGAATATCGGCCAGAATACGTCCCGATACGCGGATTTTTTCTATCCCGATTAAACTAATGATAATCAACAGGATGGACGTTGCAAAAATGGCCACGCGACGATGACGCACGGTGCGTGTGAGCCAATCGATAAAGCGGTTGAGCCAATGCTTGCCCAAATGCCGCAGATGTTTTTCACGCGGAACCCGCAAGAAACTGTAAATAATGGGAATCAGCAAAATGGATAACAAAAACAAAGACATAATCCCGAACGAAGCCACCCAACCGAATTCCTGCAACATGGGATTGTGCACCACCGCATAGGTAATAAACCCAAACATGGTGGTCAGGTTGGTCATCAGGATGGCGTTGCCGGTCTTGTTGATAACCCGTTGCAACGAACGCGCCTGATTGCCGTGGGCGATAATTTCCTGTTGGTATTTGTTGATAAGAAAAATGGTATTGGGAATACCGATAACGATAATCAAAGTGGGAATAATGGCCGTGAGAATGGTGATTTTAAAGCCCAAAAGTCCCATCAAACCCATGGTCCAAATAACGGCCAGGGCCACAATGGTAAAGGCGATAAGCAACGGCGGGAAGGAACGGAAAAAGAACCAAAGAATAAAACCCGTTACCAAAAGCGTAAGAATAATGTAAAGCGGAATTTCGTCGCGCAAATTCTTGCCGTTGAGCGTACGCACGTAGAGCATGCCCGACACATGGGGTTTCAGCCCGGTGCTTTTTGCATAGGAGCGAATGGCGGGAATAAATTTTTTGATAATAAAATCAGCTCGTTTTTTGGAATTGATAAGTTCCGGTTTCAGGTAAACGAACGTAATAACTGCGCCGGTTTGCGGATTGAAAATTTTGTCGTGATAAAAAGGCAAACTATCCCGCAATTTTTTCCACAAGGCATCGGTTTGGACTTGACCCAACGGATGAGCCGGAAAACGGGAACGGATGAGGAATTTTTTTTGTTGCCTGTCCAAAATCAATTCGGGCAAATTGCCGATGGATATGGTCTTTTGGATTTGCGGCATGCTGTCCAACCGGCGGGCAAGATTGATCCAAGCGTTCAGGTATTCGGCTTTATACAAAGCGCTATCGCGTATGCCTATCAATATCAAATTAT
Source organism: Flavobacteriales bacterium (assembly GCA_015494775.1). Taxonomy (GTDB): domain Bacteria; phylum Bacteroidota; class Bacteroidia; order Flavobacteriales; family Flavobacteriaceae; genus JAADED01. Next base: position 6,334 of record WGAP01000036.1, read on the forward strand.
CCTGTTTGGGAAAAACCGAAGTGAATTTCCGGTAGTTTTGCATGGATGGATGGTCGTCGGGGAGGATGCTTTGCTGCTTGTAGGTCAGTTCCAAACGAAACAGGTAGGTGGCAAAAAAAAGGGTAATAGCCAGAATAGCCGCCAGAAACCAAAATTTCTTACGGATAATAACACCGGCTATTTTGCTCCAAGCATCCATATCGGTAAAAACAAAACGTTGCTTTGCAACGTCTTCGGGGAATTGGTGCGGGTGGAGGGACTCGAACCCACACGGTTTGCACCACCAGATCCTAAGTCTGGCGCGTCTACCAATTCCGCCACACCCGCATTTGCGGTGCAAATATAGTAAAGTAGCCCGAAAGCCGCCCGAAAACAAAAAAAACCGCCCGTTGCGGGCGGTTGAATTTTTATGCCGGATACGGCTTATTCGGGTTTTTGGAATATGCTTTCGTCAATATCCGTAGGATTAATCTTAATTTCAACCACTTGGATATCCCGCACGGTAGTACCGTTCGTTTTGACCTCCATTTTGGTGGGAAACAAAATGCCGTTGTATTCTTTGTAATCCTTGAAGTAGGTAATCAGATCGCTATCGGTTTGTTCGTTATGAACCTTTTCGGCAACCAACAAATGGGTTCCGGGGTCAAAGTAAAATACGGGCTTTTGCTCACCTATTTTCATTTCGACCGCCACATAGGTTTTACCGTCCAATTCCACTTTGCCCAAATATTTACGGTCGTATTTTTTGTATTCGTCAAGTCCGTTGAAAAAGGATTGACTCTCGGATGCAATTTGATCCAATTTTTCCTTGTCCAAATCACTATATGACATGTCTTGGTTCATTTTGTAACCCTTGCCGTCTTTGAAAGCATAGGCCACCATGTCCATACCCATCATATTCAATTTGGTATAGCCGCGGCCTTTTTTGGATTGCAAAGTTTCCATTTGCATATCCATACCATTTATTTTCATACTTACTTTTTTGTAAACTTCCTGCACTTGGGCCAATTTTTCGCGGCCGCCGACGGCTTTGATAAATTTTTCAATCACTTTGTCGGCTTTGGGATCGGCCTTTTGGGCGGAAAGTGAACCCACGGTCAGGGTCAGGGAAAGGAGAACAACTAACAATTTTTTCATCTTTGAAACATTTTTAAAGTTAAACATTGGGTTAAAGTTAATGATTTTTTCTCAGTGAATGCGAATATCGTGCCAAAAAACGCGATAGGTCTCGCGGGTGGAGCGGTTGGTTATCACGTATTGACGCGGCACCATAATGCCCCGGGCGCCGGCCGGCCTGAAATCCATAAAATCGATGCGGAAACCAGGTTGATTTTCACCCGACATTTCCACACGGAGCAAGTAATGATGCGTCTTGCCCAAATAAAAACGGAAACGCCGCGAACCCAACCGGCTCACATAGCAATGCGATGGGACACCGTTGACCCGCTCGGTGCCTGCGTCGTAAAGCACCGCCGATTGCGCCAATGCATATTCCCAGGCGGGAAACAAAACGGCATAGGTAAACCGGCGCAAATAGGCCTTTTGGTCATCGCCGAGTTTGGCGGGAATTTCCACCTTGCCACGGCTTATGCGCAGCATATCCTTCCGGATTCCGATACCGGTGGTGATGCGCAAATCGGAACCGCGGCGAATATAAAGGGTCAAAGGGAGTGTAACATCCTTGTATTTCATCACGCCGTTGGCTTTCAATTCCACCGGACGCGATGCGCGGCCGTAAACGGCATGATGAAAAAGTGTGTCCAACCGGTGCCGCTGCGCGGATGTCAGTGCGGTGAGTTTCTTCGGTTCTGGATTTTTAGTCGCAGGCAAAGAATGCGTGCTATGACACGAAAAAATCAAAACAATACCCGCCAAGGCCAAGCCCAAACGAAAAAACAATGCATACGGTTTTGTCATCCGCCGGATTTTAAAGTAACTGACGAATGACTTCGTCGAATTCCGCTTTGGATTTCCCGTTGCGCACCAAATCCAAGGCGGTTTCGTAAATCAGGTCGGCTTTATCCACCGGAAAGCCCAAGCTGATAATGGCGCGGCGTAGGATTTTCAATTCGTTTTCATCGGCCTTTTGGTCGGCAAAGACCAGGCGCGTAAGTTGGTAAAGCTGATCGATACGCTCATCCAACGAATAGGGCGTATCCAGGGAATATTTTTGGTAATTTTTTCGCAGGAATGTAAGCCCTTCGGGGTCGTTAAGCCCGTATTTCAACGCCACGGATTGAATGATTTCCCATTCGCGTTCGTCCAAGCGTCCGTCGGCGTAGGAAAGCTTGATCAAGGTGGCCAACAAGGTGATGTGCTGCCGGTATTCGGCGCTGCCCAAAGCATCCAAAATGGTCATAGTAACATGTTTTATGCAAAAATACGTTTTTATCCGCGAAATAACGGGCTTTTCGGAATGGAATTAATGTATTAGGGCGCCCCGGCAATTGCGTTCGGGGCCCCGCCGGCGGGCGGATGCCCGCGCGCCTTGCCTTCGGCAATTCGCCGGCGCCTTCGGCGCCACTGCGGGGCCACGGCCGCCGTTTCGCGATGACGGAGCCCGCTCACTCCGGCCGTTCCTCACGCATTGCCGTCGGGCTGTCCGCTCAAATGCGCAGGCGGCCCGCTCTTGCCCTGCAAGCGTGGCGGACGTGGCTCCCCACCGGTCGCCCCGCCGCCACGGCAGGCCTGCGGCGCGCCGCCCGCGCATAACCGCTTCCATCCCTGGCGCAAGGATAGGTCGCTGAGTGATTTTGCGTAGCAAAATTGTATCGAAGCGACCGGCCGGGGCTTCGATACACTGCTCACTGCGTTCGCAGCACTCAGCCGCCGGCCTTCGGCGCATTCTGTCTTAGTTGGGACATCGGGCGCTATGGTTGTTCTGCTATTGTAAACATTGTAGGCGGTTTATTTTTTTACCCGTAGAGACGCCCAATTTGGGCGTCTCTACAAATGGGTTAAATGTCCGATTATCAACACAATAAAACAAAAAGGCGAAACCGCCTCGCGGGTTCGCCG
>WGAP01000037.1 GCA_015494775.1 Flavobacteriales bacterium
GAGGCGACCAGCAGGAAGCCCCACGCACGGGCGGGCGCGGGCGCGCGGCACGCGCGCCCGCGCAAAACCACGGCATCCGCCAAGGCGAATATAAGCGGACAGCCCGGTGCCGCACATTGCGTAGCAATGTCGGCAGGCGCCCAAAAACAATCCCCAATCCGCGCTAAGCCGCGAATATCTTATCTTTGAACGGAAAATTCCGCATTATGAAAAAATATGCCCTTTCGATTTATTGGGTGATGCCCATTGTTTTTATGGCTTGTTCGGGACGTCAAAAAGACGTTTCCGCTACCGGAAAACCTGCTTATCACGCCATTCGCACCGAATTTATGGATACCACCGTGCGGCCGCAGGACGATTTCTATGGCTTTGTCAACGGCCGTTGGCAAAAAACGGCGCAAATTCCGCCCGACCGTTCCCGCTGGGGCGCCTTTTCCGAACTGCGCAAACAAACCGATTCGGCCTTGCTGGCCCTGATCAAGCAAAAATCCGATGCCAGTGCCTATGCCAAGGGCACCGACCAACGTAAGGCCTTGGATTATTTTGCAAGCATCATGGACACGGCTACGCGCAGCAAGCAAGGTTTTGCGCCCGCCCTGGGATTTTGGAAAAAAATCGACCGGGTGCATTCCGCCGCATCGCTGCGTAAATTTATGGTGGAAAACGAAACCTATTTCGCTTCGCCTTTTGTGGGCGTTTATGTGGGCCCGCATATGAAACGAAGCGGTATCAACGTGCTTTATTTGGGTTCGGGCGCCCTGGGTTTGCCCGAGCGGGATTATTACCTTTCGGACGATGCCGATGCCCGCGAAAAACGGGAAAAATACGTCAAACACATTGCCCGCATGTGGGCCTTTACGCCCGAAAAAGAACGCGGTGCCGAGGCGGCGGCCAACGTGATGAAAATCGAAACGGCCTTGGCCCGGGCCATGCTGAGCAAGGAAGAGCGTCGCAAGCCCGAAAACCGCTACAATCCGCGCAAGGTGAAGGATTTATACCGGCAGGCGCCGTCGTTCGACTGGCAACAATATTTGAACGACCTGGGTTTGCATACCGATTCGCTTATTCTGAGCCAACCGCGTTATTTGCCGGCCTTTGAACAAATTCTGCAAGCGGGCGATTTCCAAGCCGTCCGCGATTACCTGCATTGGACCTATTTGCGCAGCGTGGCGGGCCGGCTTTCGCCCGAGATGTCGGACGCCAATTGGGAATTTTACGGCCGCACGCTCTACGGCACGCCGCAGCGCCGGCCGTTGGACGAACGGGCTTTGGGCGCCGTCAACGGCGGCATGGGCGATGCTTTGGGACAAATTTATGTGGAGACCTATTTTCCGCCGCAGGCCAAAAAGACTGCCCTGGAATTGGTGCATTACCTGCAACGGGCCTACAAAAAACGCATCGACGCCCTGACTTGGATGTCGCCCGAAACCAAGCAAAAGGCCAAGGAAAAGGTGGATAAATTGCTCATCAAAATCGGCTATCCCGACAAGTGGAAAAGCTATGCCGATATGGAAATCCGCCCGCCCGCCGAAGGCGGAACTTATTTTTCCAACGCCATGGCCGTGTCGAAATGGCATTTCAAGGATATGATTGGTCGTTTGGGCAAGCCCGTGGATCGCAGTGAATGGCACATGAACCCGCAAACGGTGAATGCCTACTACAATCCGTCGAACAACGAAATTGTTTTTCCGGCGGCCATTCTGCAAGCGCCGTTCTTTGACTTCCGGGCCGATGCAGCGGTGAATTTCGGCGGTATCGGTGCGGTCATCGGCCACGAAATTTCCCACGGCTTCGACGACCAAGGGGCCAAATACGACCCGCAAGGTAATTTCCGTATGTGGTGGAAGCCCGAGGATTTTGCCAATTTCCAAAAATTGGGCGACCGCTTGGCCGCGCAATACAGCGCCATCGAAGTCCTGCCCGGCTTGCATATCAATGGCAAATTTACGCTGGGCGAAAATATCGGCGACCTGGGCGGGGTGTTTGCTTCCTTTACGGCCTTGCAAATGTATTGGGCCGACAAGGGCAAACCCGGCAACATCGACGGCTTTACGCCCGAACAGCGCTACTTTATTTCCTGGGCCACGGTGTGGCGAACCAAAATGCGCAAGCAGGCCTTGATTAACCAAATCAAAACCGACCCGCATTCGCCGGGTATGGTGCGGGCCTATCAGCCCTTGCGCAATATGAACGCCTTTCACCGCGCATTCGACATCAAAGAGGGCGACAAAATGTATTTGGCACCGGATCAACGGGTAAAAATCTGGTAATGAAACCGCGCAAGGTGGAACTTTTCGGCATTCCGGTGGACAACCTGAGCATGGACGAAACCCTGGAAATCATCGATGCGCATATCCGCAGCCGGAAACCCTTGCATCATATTGTGATTAATGCCGGCAAGGTGGTGGCCATGCAGGACGATGAGGAATTGCGCCGGTCGGTGCTGGCCGCCGATTTGATCAATGCCGACGGGATGTCGGTGGTGTGGGCGTCGCGTTTTTTGGGCCGGCCGCTCAAAGAGCGGGTGGCGGGCATCGATTTGATGTTGCGGTTGGTGGAGCGGGCGGCACAAAAAGGATACAAGGTTTTTTTGTTCGGTGCGCGCGAAGAAGTGGTGCGCCGCGTCAGGGATATTTGGGCTGGAAAATACGGGCTGGACATTATTGCCGGCTACCGCAACGGTTATTTCGGTCCCGGAGAAGAAGCGGAAATCGCCCGTCAAATTGCCGAAAGCGGAGCCGATATATTGTTTGTGGCCATTAGTTCGCCCAAAAAGGAAATTTTCCTGGAAAAATACAAGGACTTGCTCGGAAAAATTCCGTTTGTGATGGGCGTGGGCGGCAGTTTTGACGTGGTGGCCGGCAAGACCAAACGGGCACCGCGATGGATGCAAAAAGCGGGTTTGGAATGGTTTTACCGCTTTATACAGGAACCGCGCCGGATGTGGAAACGTTATTTGGTGGGGAATTTCCGGTTTTTGATGTTGATGCTGCGCGAAAAATTTGCTCCAAAACACTAAGGTGAATCAACCGGTTCTCATAACGCATTACAGATTGTTCGTCTTGCTGGCGGATTTGACGATTTGGCTGATATTTTTGTGGATCAAATGGTTTAATCCCTTGGAGTTTTACGAAATTATCCGCCGGCCTACGGTTTTGTATCATCGCTACAAGGCCAAGGGATTCCGTGTGATGTTTGCGCGCAAACTCACCACGCACTTGCTTTGGTTGCTTTGGTTGAGCATTTATTTTGCGTCGGGTCAAACGGCCTATCCGCAATGGCCTTTTAGCCGGATGTTGCTTTTGTTTGCCGGATGGTATTTGGCCGAAATGCTTTTCTTTTGGATAGCAGGAAAGTTTCATCCGGGTTGGCGGGCTTTCCGTTATATGCGTATGTTTTTTACGCAATATGTGGTTTTTTGGTTGAGTTTTTTGGCCTTTGCCGTGGTTTTTCTGTGGATTCCTCCTCGTTGGGCTTGGATGGCGATGTCGTTGGCTTTTGTGTTATTGGGGCTTCAATATAATTATAACGTATTGAAAATCGGATACTTGGAATGGAATATTCGCAGGGTCTATATTATTTTGTACCTTTGCACAATGGAAATTATTCCCATTGCGGTGATTGTTTCCTACCTAATCTGACAGGTATATGAAAAACAAAGAAACGGCGCCCGTTATCAAAAAGGTCAAAAGTATTCTCGTTTCGCAGCCCAAACCCACCAGTGAAAAGTCTCCTTACTTCAACCTGAGCCAAAAGTTGAAGGTCAAGGTGGATTTCCGGCCGTTTATTCACGTGGAAGGCGCCACGGTCAAGGAAGTGCGCCGCCAAAAAATCAACCTTTCGGAATACGATTCCGTTATTTTCACTTCGCGTACGGCCATCGATCATTATTTCCGCATTGCCGACGAAATGCGCTACACCATTCCCAATACCAACCGTTATTTTTGTACATCCGAAGCCATTGCCAAATATTTGGTCAAATACATTGTGTATCGCAAGCGCCGCATTTTCTTTGGCGACGGCACCATTAAGGGCCTGCGTAGCATTATAAAAAAATATCCCGATGGCCATTTTCTTTTGCCTTCGTCCGACAAACTCAAACCCCAGGTACCGGAAATGCTCAACGAGTTGGGCGTGAAGTGGAAATCGGGGATGTTTTTCAAGACCGTGATCAGCGATTTGTCGGACCTGGCCGATGTTTACTACGATATTTTGGTGTTTTTCAGCCCTTCGGGCATTGAATCCCTTTTTCATAATTTCCCCGACTTCAAACAAAACGACACGCGTATAGCCGTTTTCGGCAAAAACACCTACCAGGCCGCACTCGACCGTAATTTGCGTGTGGACATCCGCGTTCCTTCGCCCGAAAACCGCTCGATGACCCAAGCCCTGGAAAATTATATCAAAATCGCCAACAAACGGCAACGTTAAGGGATTGAAAACATTCTAAATTTTTTAAGAAAATAGATGTAATATGTGTTACAAATCCTAATTTGTGGCACGGTATTTGTATGTTGTCCACGTATAACTCAAAAATGTAGTGTTATGAAAAAAGTAGTAGTGGTATTAATTGCTTTGCTCGGTTTGTTCCAACTTTCAAGCTGTAAAAAGCACAAGGACGGACATGTTGCCGTACAATTGATCGATGATCCCTTTCCGGTACAATTTGTAGCCGAAGTAAATGTAAACATTACCAAAGTGGAATTGCGCAATGCCGACACCGAAGATTATGTTACCGTCTTCGAAGGCAACGGAAGCTATAATATGGTGGATTTGAACAACGGTGTTACGGCCCAAATCAGTGCTTCGGATATTCCGGCCGGGACTTATGACAAGGCCCGTATTACGTGGGACGGCGTAACGGTTAAGCTTTCCGACGGACGCGAATTTAATTTCTCGGCAGGCGCCAATGCCACGGCCGAAGCGGAAATTAAGCCCGAATTTAATTTGACGGCCAATGCCGACGAATCGATTTTGATTGACTTGGATTTGGCCGAAAGTTTGGACTTGGCCGGGAATTTTGTAAACGGCATTATTTCCAATGTAACGCAAATCCTGGGCATCGACGATTTCGACCCCGATTTCCGCGTTGTTCCCTTGGCCAATACCGGCGATGTGGAAGGAACCGTGCAATTGCAAAACCAAAGCATTGTGGCCTATGCCACGGTCAAAACCGATTACGATACCGACGGCGATAACCAACCCGACGATGTAACCACCATTGCCGACGGCCAAGGTCATTTCGTAATCAAAGGTTTGCCGGCGGGCACCTATGAAATCAAAGCCGAAGCCCAAGACGGCACCGACTATACGGCCGGAACCGTAACCGTGGTGGCCGGACAAACGGTACAGGTAAATCTGTTTGCCGAAGACAATTAATAAACCTTCATTTCCTTTTCCATTAAAAAGCCGCCCCGAAGGGGCGGTTTTTTTATTCTTTCAAAAAACCGTAGGCATACACTTTCGGCTTGATTTTATCGGCCAGTAACCCGAGTTTGCTGCGCAAATCGCCAATGAGTGCCATATAAATTTGGTCATCGCTTCCGGCATTCATCCGGCCTTTTTCGTTACGTCCCTGAAAATATTCGCGGATGTCATACAGACCGGCATTTACGTTTACGCCGGGTTGGCTATGGTAGTATTGCCACAATTTTTTACCGGCTTCAAAAACCGCTTGCGCTTCGGGCGAAAAGGTTAAAGGTGCGGGTTGGCGGTTTTGGGCGGAAAACAATTCCGCGTTATTTTCGGGCCGGTGTTTGCCAAGGATAAAATCCGTCATAAAATGGCTTTCGAAGCGTTCTTGGGCATTGACTTCCCGTTCGGTAAACGGTATCCAATGATTGATGCCGTTTTTGCAGGAAATTTTGTTCTGGCTGTGAAACAATGTGTAGGCCAAACAATCGTTTTGAAATTCCGTATCGTTTTGCCAGCCGTCATCGGGCCATAGAAATTGGTCGCGGTCGTTAAGCCAGGTGGC
>WGAP01000038.1 GCA_015494775.1 Flavobacteriales bacterium
AGGCCCCCAGCGACGAATTACAAATGGAATTGCAAAAGTTGAACCTCACTTGGATTTATGTGGGAAAGGTTTTGAAAACCAAATACGACCGGGCGGCTGCGGCCAAAGTTTTGGATAAGTTGGAATATTTGCAAAACGAAGCCAAAAATATCGGAGATATGGCTACGGGACTTACCAAAAAGGATATTGCGAAGGTTATTTTAACAGCAGCGGAAGCAAGAGTAATGCTCCAACGGATGAATCTTTATTTCATTGCCCACCGGGCACGAATTCTTAATCAAAATATCGAACAGAGATTTACCGAATCCATGAATAACCTTAAAAACGAAATCCAATTTCTTGAAAATTGGGAGGGTAATAACGATACTACCAATATGCTTTTGAATATGATTAAGGAACGATTTCGCTCATTTGGAAAGAATATATCCCTCAAAAGTAAAGTCTCGCCCCTCACGGCTGACATGGTAGCCGAAAATATGGATGAAGATTTGAAATTATTAGTCAAAACCTTAAAAGAAAATGCTCAGTAAGTAATTTAATCCTTTAAGAAAATTGTCAACGGAAAACGCCTTTTTGAAAGGCGTTTTTTGTTTTTTGAAGTTCTACGTCTTTTTTGTAAATTAGCCCTCAAACAGCCTTATTTTATAAGGAACAAAAGTTACATTTATGTATAGTTCAAAGGTTATCGGGTTAGGGAAATATGTGCCCGAGCGGACGGTTCCCAACGAAGAATTAACCCGGTATATGGAAACATCCGACGCCTGGATACGGGAGCGTACGGGTATCGAAGAACGCCACTGGGTGGAAGAAGGCGACGGAAATACCACGTCCACCATGGCGGCAAAAGCTTCGAAAATCGCTTTGGAACGTGCAGGGTTGAAACCCAAAGACATTGATTTTATTGTTTTTGCCACATTAAGTCCCGAACATTATTTTCCGGGTTCGGGTGTGCTATTGCAAGAACAACTGGGATGCGACACCATCGGAGCTTTGGATGTGCGCAACCAATGTAGCGGCTTTGTTTATGCCACCGCCGTGGCCGACCAATTTATCCGTAGCGGGATGTATAAAAACATTTTGGTCGTGGGTTCCGAAGTGCAATCCACTGGCTTGGATTTGAGTACCCGCGGCCGGGGCGTAGCCGTGATTTTCGGCGATGGCGCCGGAGCCATGATTTTGACGCGCGACAAGGATACTTCGCGCGGATATTTGGCCCATTCGTTGCATTCCGAAGGTAAATACGCCATGGAATTGGCCGTTAAAACTCCCGGAAGTTCTTTCCCTTCGGCGAAACTTGTTGAATTTTTAAAGGAAAACCCCGAAGATATTTCCCATTATCCTTATATGAACGGCAATTTTGTGTTCAAACATGCCGTAGTGAGGTTTCAGGAGGCCATCGTGGAAGTTTTGACCAAGGCCGGCCTTTCACCTTCCGAGGTGGATTTGCTTATTCCGCATCAGGCCAATTTGCGCATTTCGCAGTTTGTCCAACGCCAACTGGGGTTGCGGGATGATCAAATATTTAACAATATTCAAAAATACGGAAACACCACGGCGGCATCCATCCCCATCGCATTGACCGAAGCATGGGAAGCAGGCCGCATCAAAGAAGGTGATATTGTGCTCCAAGCGGCTTTCGGTAGCGGATTTACTTGGGGAGCCAATCTTATCAAATGGTAAATTATGATGAAAACAACTAACCTAAATTCATGCCATATGTCAACTAAATTATCTATGAGGAAAACCGTGCTCGCATTGATGCTCGGTTTCGGAATGATGTTCTACGCTATGGCACAGAAGTCGGTTATCAAAGGGATTGTGAAAGACAATACCGGCGAACCGCTTCCCAGTGCCGAAGTGGTAGTTACGGAAACGAGAACAGGTACGGTTACGGACTTCGACGGTAAGTTTCAAATCGAAGCCCAACAAGGCCAACACCTGAAAGTTACTTACATGGGTTACAAAACCAAAACGGTGCTGATCAATTCCAATGCCATGGTTATCGTTTTGGAACCCGATGCCATCGGTTTGGACCAAGTGGTTGTTACCGGTACTTCGGGAGCCGCCACCAAAAAACAATTGGGTTCCACCATCGAAACCATCAAGGCCTCGGATTTGGGTCAGCGCGAAGCCACCACGGTAACCGAAGCTTTGCAAGGCCAAATTTCGGGTGCTTACATTACGCGTAACAATGGTGCACCCGACGGTAACATTTCGGTTCGTTTGCGCGGAACAAGTACCATTTTGGGTAGTTCCGAACCCTTGATTATGATTGATGGAATGATTGTGAACAACGAAGACCGCGGTATCACCGGATTCGGTTCGCACACGCAAAACGCATTGGTGGATTTGGATTTGGAAGACATCGACCACATCGAAGTATTGAAAGGGCCCGCCGCATCGGCCATTTACGGTTCTATTGCTAGCAATGGTATCATTAACATTATTACAAAAAAAGGACGAAGCGGAGCGCCTTCGGTAAGTTTTACTTCGCGCTTCGATTACAGCTCGGTGCGCAAGTTCAAACCCTTGAACTCGGTTAATTTGTACAAAAACACCAATTCGGGTACCATTGAATCCTTGCCCGCTTCGGTCAACGGAACCACCTTGGGCCGTTACGACTGGGGTAAAGAATATATTTTCACCAAGGCGCCCGGCTATTACAATTCCGTACAAGTTACCGGCGGAACGGCCAAAACCCGTTATTTGATCAGCGGTGGTATGCTGAACAACAACGGCGTTTTGCGCAATACCTCCTTCGACCGCAAAAACTTTAAGGTCAAATTATCCCAAAAATTGGGTAAATACATCGATGTAACCGGTTCGTTGTACTATGCCCGCACGCATTCCAAGGAAATTCCCTTCGGAGATTCCTGGATTGCCAACCCGATGATCGGTTATATGTTCGGTGATAATATGGTTAAACCCGAACCCAACGATCGGGGGGTTTATCCTGTAATCCGTAAGGTTCCTTCGACCGACCCGCAAGGAGGTTTGTATTATTTGGATTATTCGGGAACAGGCGGTCAGCAATGGTGGGGCAACCCTTGGGAAGCCATCGACCTGACTGATATGCATTTGTATGGCAACCGGATGATTTCCGACATTCAAGTAAATGTTAAACCGATTGACGGATTGAACATTAAATACAGCTTCGGTTACGACTATTCGGCCGTGAAGCAACATTTCCGTTTGCCCTACAACTTTACCAGCGACCGCAACGGACGTTTGGCCAAGTCCAATAGCTTTACCCGCATCATGAACTCGGCTATCGACGCATCTTATACCTATAATATTTTCGATAAATTAAAAGCCACTACGGGTATCGGATACAATTACCTGTATCGTGGATTGGAAACCTATCATGTGTCGCAAAATGCGGTTCCGCTGTTCGACAATATTCAGGTTTTCAACGGCGACAATGCCACGTCCAACGGCATTTATGAACGAGCCCTGTGGGGAGGTTACATCCAACAAGTGTTTAACTTCGATGACACTTTCTTCCTGACTTTGGCCGGCCGTCAAGACGGCGCATCCACCTTCGGTAAAAATCAACGCAACCAATTCTATCCGAAAGTTTCGGCTTCGTTGGTTTTGTCCAATCTCGATTTCTTCAAAAACAATTTGAAATTCGTCAATGAATTCAAATTGCGTGGTGCTTACGGTGAGGCCGGTAACCTTTCGGTATTGGACCGCCCGACCTTGAACTATATGTACCTCGGCACCTTGTTTAGTTCGGGCGATTATTTGGGTCAAACCACCTACATGCCGCAAACGGCCGACGGTAACGCCGACATTCGTCCCGAACGAAGCAAAGAATTGGAATTCGGTTTTGATGCATCCATGTTCAAAGGACGCTTCGGTGTTCAATTTACCTATTACAAACAAAACATCAAGGATTTGGTGTTGAACCGCGTTTTGGCTCCGTCCACCGGTTTCACCAGTCGTTTCGAAAATGTGGGTTCGGTGGAAAACAAAGGTATTGAACTTACCTTGACCGGAACGCCCGTTCAAACCACCGATTTCAAATGGGATATTACCGCTACGTATTCCACCAACAAAAACCGCGCCTATGACATTCCCGGATATCGTATCCAAATGGCCGGTTTCGGCGGTACTTCCGTAGTACAGGAAGGACAACCCATCGGTGCGTTCTACCTGTATTATTATGCAACCGACAGCAATGGAAATTGGGTTCTGGACGCCAACGGCAATCCGCAACGTGCCCGTGGTCATTACGAAGACCAAGACGGCGACGGCTTTGCCGAAACGGCCGTTCAGGATTTTGACACCAACGGTCAACCCACCGGTCAATTGCTGCGTAAAATCGTAGGCGACCCGCATCCCGATTATATCGCTTCGTTGGGTCAAACATTCTCCTACAAAAACTTCTCGTTGCGTGTAACCCTCGAAGCCGTTCAAGGATTCGACGTATTGGATTGGGATAAACGTATGGCCTACAAATTCCCCATCGGTCAATTCTACGGCGAAGAATTGCAACTGGTTCACGACGGGGTAAAAAATCCCGGATGGTACGGTAACCGTTTCGTCATTTGGCAATCCTTCCTGGAAGACGGTTCCTTTATCAAATTGCGCGAAGTTTCGCTCTCGTACAAATTCAAACCTTCCTGGAAAACCGTTAAGCAAGTTCGCTTTACCCTTTCGGGAACCAATTTGTTCTCGTGGGATAAATATTGGGGCATGGATCCCGAAGTTAACTATATGGGACGCAGCAATGTGGGCCGTTCGCAAGACTTCGGCGGCATTCCCATTCCGCGTGTGTTCAGTGCCAGTGTAAATATTAAACTCTAAAATTTGAAAGGACTATGAAAAATTTAGCCATAAAAATTCTGTTCTTACTGGGAATGGTTGCCTTGGCAGGCGCCTGTAAGACGGAATTCGACAATCACAATGCGGCCAGCGAAGCTGCCGTTTTGCAAACCCCCGATGCCTATCCGGGCATGGTGTTGGGCTTGACCAAACACTTTACCTTGCACGCCCTTCCCGAAATCGCCCGCGGCCCGGGTGTGGTATCGCGCGAAATCGGTGCTACCAATACCTACACCACCGAAAACGAACTGGAATCGGGTAGTATTCCCAACGACAATTCCAGCATCGCCCGTCTGTGGCGCTATCTGCACTACGAACGCGGTGTAGCCGAAAAAATCACCGATAATATCGATGATGTGGTTTTCCCCAACGATGCCGAAAAAGCAGGAATCAAGGCCTACGCCTACTTTTTCCGTGGGCTTACCACCGGTTATTTGGGCATGTATTGGGAACAAGCCACCGTGGTGAATGATCCCGACAACAAAGCCGAATTCAAAAGCCGCTCCGATGTGTTGAACGCGGCCATCGATTACCTGAACCAAGCCCAATCCGTCCTGTCATCCCAGGCAGGTAGCGCCGATTATATCAATAATCTGGTTTCCGCGCAATTTTCCATCGAAGATGTGCTGCATGCCTTGAAAGCCCGTTACTACCTGGAATTGGGCGATTACGGCAATGTCATCACCGAAGCCGATGCCGTGGATTTGAGCAAAGCTTCGGTTTGGACCTTCGACGGAAGTTCGTCCGACCAAAACCCTATTTGGAAACTGCAATACGATGCCGGCGCAAGTGAACGCTACAAAGCCCTCGACGGTATGGGCGTTACGCCCGAAGCCGGCGACGGACGCCTGGCTTTCTACACCAACGGCGCTACGGGCATCACGACCGAAACCTGCGGCTATAATACGCTCTACTTGAAAGGTTTCTGGTTTACCAGTACGGACCCTATTCCCGTATATCTGCCCGACGAAGTCAAATTGATGAAAGCCGAAGCTTATGCCCAACAAGGCGGCGCCAATTTGGCGAATGCCGTTACTTTGATCGATGAAGTCCGTACCGACAACAGCGATATTTTCGGCGTTAATGCCAATTTGGGCGTTTGGACGGGTAATACGTCGAGCCAGCAAGATGTTTTGGATCAAATTTTCTACAACTATGCCATGGAATGCTTCTTCCAAGGCGTGCGTTGGAATGCCCACAAACGTATCTATCCCGATTATTTGAACGGCGTTACGCCGCCGGTGGATTGTGCCAAAATGCGCTCGCGCAACTTCTTCCCTTACCCCGAAGACGAAAAGGCCAACAACACCAACACACCGGCCGATCCCGCCATCTGATCGTTTGGAACAGCCATATAGAAAACCGCCCTTTTTCGGGGCGGTTTTTTTATCTTATTTTTGTAAATAAGCCCTTGGGAATAATCGTGAACAAATCAGCGTAAACTATTGAAAAAAAATCCGAAATATAAAATTGGCGTCGTATATTTTGATGACATACATATTGTTCCGCATTTTATCGGGCCGGTAAAAGCATTTTTCAACGATCCGGATTTCGAAACGCATATTTTGACCCATCAGGGGGAAAATGATTTTTTGTTCGAATCCCTGGAACGGCTTCATCTTCCGCCGGATTTGGTCAAACAGTTGCCTACCTACGGGTATCGTCGCATTGTCGAGCGGATAAAAGGGCGCAAAATACCGAGCCCTTATTATCTTTTCAAAAAACACCGGAAGAAATTGCTTGGCGAATTCGATGTTTTGATTTTCAATGATATTAATCACGAATTCTTGCATCGAAACAGGCAGGGTGACCATCCCCGCTTTGTGCTGTTGATGCACGGAGCCGGCGACGGCGAATATTTGATAGGGAACCGGTACAGGGACGCAGTGTCCAAATTCGATTTGATTACAACTTCGGGTCCGAAAATAACCGATTATTTCGGGAAAATGAACCTTCCGCAAACGCAAATTGTTGCTTGTGGCTACCAAAAATTCGATGTTATCGACGAGAGCGTCAAGCATCGTTTTTTTGATAACGACAAACCGGTGGTTTTATATAACCCGCATTTCAAAAGAAATTTATCCTCCTGGTACCGGTTCGGGCTCCGAATATTGGAATTTTTTTACCGGAACAAGGACTTCAATTTGATTTTTGCTCCGCATATTAATTTGTTCAACAAACGCGGTTTTTTAAAGCCCGAAATAATCCCGCAAAAATATTTCGAAGCCGCCAACATACGGATTGATTTGGGCGGCAAACATTCGGTCAATATGGATTATACCTTGGCCGCCGATATTTACCTCGGGGATGTTTCCAGTCAGATTTACGAATTTTTGTATCGATTGCGTCCGGCCGTTTTTATCAATACGCACAAGAAAGATTGGCAAAACGATCCGCACTATGCCCATTGGCAAACCGGCAAGGTTATCGATGATTTGGAAAATTTGAACCGGTTACTCCAAACCGCATCGCAATGGCATAAAGATTATACGGACAAGCAGAAGGAACTTATGGCATATACGTTTAGGCCGGTAAACAAAGGTGAAGCGTCCGAAAACATCAAACGGGCGGTCAAAGCATTGTTGACGAACAATAGCCGTAGGTAAAAAAATCCTATGGAAATATTGTTTTATTTTTGGGCAAAAGAATTTGAATGATCAAGGTCGGCTATATTTATTTCGATTATATCCATATCATTCCGCATTTTATCGGCTCGGTTGCCGAACTTTACCGGGATCCGGATGTGGAAGTGGATATTTTGGTGCCCGATGTTGATCATTCCTATTTGTATGATGCCCTGGAAGTTTTCGGCGTGCCGAAAAATGTGGTAAAAATTTTGCCCACCTATTTATACAAAAGGATCGCCTATAAAATTCAAGGACGAAAGCGGCCGAGCACCAGTTATATTTTCAAAAAACATAAAAAGAAACTGCTGGACTACGATGTGCTGGTTTTTAATGTTTTTAACCACGGGCATTTGAAACGAAAAACACGCCAAAAACCCAAATTCGTTTTTTTGATGCACGGAGCGGGCGATAGTGCTTATCCGTTTACCGATGAGTTTAAACCGCAAATGCAGGCCTTTGATTTGGTTACGACATCAGGGCAAAAAATTATGGATCTGTTTGCGCAAAACGGGCCGTATCCCGATACGGAATTCAAAATCTGCGGTTACCAGAAATTGGATTTTGTTGAAAAAATGCGGAAGAGGGATAAATTATTTGATAATGATAAGCCCACGGTGCTCTATAATCCGCATTTTAAGCCCTTTTTGACTTCGTTCCGTAAATTCGGATTGGATATTTTGGAGTTTTTCTACAAAAACAAAGACTATAACCTGATTTTTGCGCCGCATATGAACCTGTTTAACCAAAGCGGAAAAATGGGTTTGGACCGGAACATTGTCGGGCGTAAATACCGGGAGGCCGGAAATATTTTGATTGATTTCGGCAGCCCTCGCTCCGTGGATATGACTTACACTTATGCGGCCGATATTTATCTGGGCGATGTTTCCAGTCAGGTTTACGAGTTTTGGTTGCAGGGGCCCAAGCCGGCGATTTTTCTCAATGCCCATAATTTTGATTGGCGCAATGACGTTCATTTTCAAAGCTGGCATTTAGGGAAGGTGATGGACAATATCGATAATCTCAAAGAGATTATAGACACCCGCGACCAATGGCAAAAAGCATTTGCCGAAAAACAAAAACAAGCCATTGCCTATACTTTTGACATTGACCCGCATAAATCATCGTCGCAACGTGTGGCCGAAGCCATTAAAGAAATCGCTCTTGGTTGAAAAGTTATGAATGATACCGTAAAACCTTCGTTGATTATTGCCACGTATAATTGGAAAGAAGCTTTGGAACTCGTCCTTCAAAGCGTTCTTAATCAATCGCTTATGCCTTTTGAAGTAATTATTGCCGATGACGGGTCGGACGAGGATACAAAGGAACTTATCGATGCTTATCGCAAAAAAATGAGC
>WGAP01000039.1 GCA_015494775.1 Flavobacteriales bacterium
GGGCGATATGATTTCCCATTCCACAAAGGGAATTTGCATGCCTTCGAGCGTGTCGAACCGGTATTCCTTGGCATCGGCGGCGGGCGTATCCATCAGCACAAGCCGCGATGCCTGTCGTAGCAACACTTTATCGCCGGCTTTGTTGTAAATCTTTTTGGAGGTTTCGGCGGTGGTCAGGCCGTAAACCGCCGGCCAGTCGGTAAAGCCGTGCGGAGACAGCCATTCGTGGAGCAACAAGCGGTTTAAGGGCGCGGGCGGCAGTTGGGCCGTATCCACGTATTCGCCGTTCTCGTCCTGCCGGACGATACGATTGCGCAGCGATTCGAACCACGCGTTTTGGGCCGCGGCGGACATACGCAACAGTTCCATGGTTTCGGTCATTTTGTGCTTGAACCCGGGCGAAAGTTCACGGAGCAACGGGATAAGCCGGTGCCGGATACGGTTACGTAAATATTTGTCGCTCAGGTTGCTAAGGTCTTCCCGCCAAGGGATGCCTTCGCCGCGGGCAAAGTTTTCCAATTCATCGCGAAACAGGCCCGTAAGCGGGCGGCGGATACGCCCGGTTTCGCCTATGCCCGTCAGGCCGCGAATGCCCGTGCCGCGTAGCAGGTTGATAAAAAAACTTTCGATGGCATCGTCGGAATGATGTGCGGTAAGCAATACGGTGTAGCCGTGCATTTGCATCAAGCGGTCGAAAAAGGCGTAGCGCAGCCGCCGGGCTTCCAATTGGATGTTTTTTTTCGTGTCCACAGGACAACGTTCCACATGCAAGCGTAACGCATGCTTTTGTGCATAATTATGCACCAATTGCTCGTCGGCATCGCTTGCGCCGCCACGAAGTTGAAAATTGCAATGGGCCAGACCGAACCGGTAGCCGCCACGCCGCATCAGTTCGGTGAGCACCATACTATCCACCCCGCCCGATACGGCTACCAAATAATATTGGCCCGACGCACCGGGAATACGATGCATGTTTTCGGTAAAAATTTTTTCGACGCGCTTCATAGGAGCAAGTTACGTATTTTTCCTGCGGAAAAATACGCCGATGATTGCCGGAAATGTTTTCCGGTATTATGCGCGGCTGTAATACCAGATGGCAGCCACAAGCAGCGTGGTCCAAAAAACGAAACGCAGCAGTTTGGCTAACATTTTTCGTTCGGTTTAAGCATTTCCGTAGTAGAGACAAACCGCAGCCACACCGGCGGTTTCGGTACGCAAGCGGTTCCGGCCCAGTCGAATGGCGTGAATGTGTGCCGCTTCCAGGCGTTTCCGTTCCGCGGGCGAAAAGCCGCCTTCGGGGCCGATGAGCACCGAAGCGGACGGACTTTGTACATAAAGGTCATTGGCGGGCTTTTCGGATTTGCACAAGGCGGCAAAAAGCGGGTTGGATTCGTCCAAAACTTCATCCCATTTTTTCCAGGGATGCAAGCGGGGTTTGTAAAGCCGCATACTTTGTTTGAGCGCCGAAATGATAATTTTTTCCAAACGTTCGAAATTGAGTTTGGAGCGTTCGCCGAAATCGGTATGTACGGGCGTTATTTCCCATACGCCCAGTTCCACGGCCTTTTCCAGGAACCATTCGAAGCGGTCGATGCTTTTGGGCGGTGCAATGTAAACATGCAAGCGCCGCGGGGGCGGGTCGAAATGGCGGGTTTCCACCACCCGGGCCGTCAGCCGGTTGGCATTGGCAGCGACGATGCGGCTGCGGCAAAGATTGCCGCGGCCGTCGGTGATGTAAATTTCGTCGCCTTCGCGCTTGCGTAGCACTTTGAACAAATGCCGGCTCTCGAAGGTATCGAACCGGATGAGTTCGCCTTCGATAGAGCCGGCATAAAACAATTGTCCGGACGGAATATCCGTCATGGCGGCTTATTCTTCGGCTTCGCCTTCCGAAGCTTTGTTTTCTTCGTCGGGATTGTTGGCCACCAGGCGGAAGCCTTCGCCGTGGATGTTTACGATAGCCACATTGGGGTCTTTGGCCAGGTATTTACGCAATTTGGCAATGTAAACGTCCATACTGCGGGACGTGAAATAGTTGTCATCCATCCAAATTTGCGTAAGGGCCAATTCCCGCGGCATCAAATCGTTCATATATTCGGCCAGCAGTTTGAGCAACTTGGCTTCCTTGGGCGATAGTTTTTGGGGTTCTTCGTCTTTGTATTGCAAAAGGCGAAGTTTGGAATCGAATTTGAAATCGCCGATTTTGAAGTGTTGTTGCTTGCTGCGGTTGTCGGTGGTTTTGACACTGCGGCTGATGAGCGATTTGATTTTGTAAAGCAAAACCTCGGAATCGAAGGGTTTGGTAACGTAATCGTCGGCACCCGATTGATAACCTTTGATCACGTCGTCTTTCATGGAACGGGCCGTGATAAAGATAATCGGGATGTTTTGGTCGCGCTTACGGATTTCGGTAGCCAGCGTAAAGCCGTCTTTGTAGGGCATCATTACGTCCAACAGCACCAGGTTGAAATCATTGTTTTTGAATTTTTCCAAGCCGTCGATGCCGTTGGTAGCCAATTCCACGTCGTAACCGTTCAGACGCAGAAAATCACGAAGCATCGGTCCGAAATTCGGATCGTCTTCGACGAGCAGGATTCTTTTTTTAGTTTCCATAATACTTGATTTTAGTGTTAGTTTTATTGTTATTTACCGTTAGAAATCTTGTTTGGTTACGGGAAAATAAAGGTAAAAGGTCGTGCCTTTGCCTTCTTCGCTTTCGATATACACATGTGCCTTCACATGGTCGAGCACTTGTTTGACAAAGGTCAGGCCGATGCCGTGGCCTTTGACATTATGCACATCGCCCGTGGGTTTGCGGAAAAATTTGTCGAACACGTGTTTTTGCACGGTTTTGTTCATACCCACGCCGTTGTCTTTGAACTCCACCACCACGAACTTACCGCGATTGTAGGTGCGGATTTGAATCACCGGTTCCTTGGCGGAATATTTGATGGCATTATCAATCAGGTTGATAAACACCCGTTGCAGCATCATGGGGTCGCCGTAAACGGTGTCCCTTTCGGCCGAAGGTTCGAAATAAATTTTTCCGTTATGGTCTTCCAGTATCAAACTCATGTGATCGATGGCTTCTTCTATGATTTCATTTAACGAAACAAGTTCATCGTTCCAAACCATACGGTTTTGTTCCATCCGCCCCAGCATAAGGATTTTTTCCACCTGGTCGAGCATGCGTTTGTTTTCGTCCTTCAATTTTTTCAGATATGTTTTGGCCATATCCGGGTTATTCAATATGGCGGGATTACGCAAGGTGTCGATAATCAAATTCATGGTGGCAATGGGCGTTTTGAATTCGTGCGTAATGTTGTTGATAAAATCCGTTTTCATCCGGGCCAAATATTTTTGCCGGATCAATTGGTAAACCGTGTAAAAATAAACGGCAATGAGGATAATTACGAACAAGGTGCCCAATAGCGCCACATAGTAAATGGTGCGGGTATAAACTTTATTTTTGGGCAAACTGAGCGATAAGGTATATTTGGAATTACTGCCGGCAAATTGTAGAACGGGATATTGAATATAGAGCCGTTTCTTATTGTTCAAACTAAACTTCGCACTATGCACCGGCGTCAACAGGCCGTCGTCCAGAACGGCAAACTCGAAAGGCATATTGATGGAACGTTTATGCAAGGCCGAAGTGATCCATTGACGTAAATCGGTCGAGTCGATACGACGTTGAACGGGAAACATCGATAGGGTGTTGAGCATGTACAGGTAAAGCGTTTTTTCCTGCAAATCACTCAACTGATTTTCGATAAAACGACTGGATGCACGCCAAAGACTGTCGGTCCAATCGGTGGATATATTGCGGTCGTTTAGCGGGTAATGCTTTCGTTCGAGCAATTCCTTATAAATGCGTCGAATGCTGTCCTGTTGTTGCGAAGTGATGTTATGTATTTCCTTAAATTTATCGGCAAATTCAAAGTCGGGATTTTCCATAATGTTTTTCATTTCCCGGGCCTGGATTTTGTTATCCACTTCGGCCAGGGCCTCGCGCGCCGACAATGTGATTTGATTTTCGAGCAATTGTTTTTCCTTGCGAATAAAAAATATTTGAATAAGCACAATGCCCACCAGGGAAAAGGTCAGCAAATAACTAATCCAAATATTTAATCGGTGTTTCACGGGGCAAAGATACAAAAAAATCGTATCGTTGTCAAAATATTTTTATTAATTTTCCAAATAATAGGATTATAAATTCAAAAAATTATAATTTTCAATGATAATATTTTAATTGGAAAGGATGTTTTGATGAATTTCCGTTATTTTTTCTCGTAGGGATTTAATATTTTGTGAATTTTCGAGCCGGATTATTGCCACATCCGTATTCGGGAACTTTTGCTTTCCGCTTTGCATTCTATCGCGTATATGCGCTTCGCTCCACGAAGGATTTCTTTTCCTAATACGCTCAATGCGCGTGTTTTCATCGGCATTTACCCAAATAATTTTATCGCAAAACCTGTCCATGCCCGATTTTATCAAAACGGCATTTTCCAGCAGCACATAGGGTGCGGATTGTTTTTGTAACCATTTCTTAAAATCCGAATGAACCGCGGGATGCACCATTTGCTCCAACTTTTTCAATGCCCGGGCATCGGCAAATACCTTTTGACCCAAATAGGCCCGGTTTAGTCGCCCGTTTTCGTCATAACTTTCGTTTCCAAAACTTTCCTTGATTCTGCGGCGTAATCCGGCGTCGGTTTCCATCAATTGTTTGGCACGGTCATCGGCATAATAAACCGGAATGCCGAATTGTTTGGCGAAAATATCCGCCACGGTGCTTTTGCCGCTTCCGATGGGGCCGGTGAGTCCCACCACCAAAGGTTTTCGTTTTTTCATTTTTCAATGTTTGATTTGCAGGTAATCCACCCGGTCGGGGCGGAGTTCCACATCAAAAACATCGGCAGGTTTTTGCGCTATGCGCAAAGGAATTTTTTCGGTTCCGTTCGGAGCGCCGTCCAGGGTGATTTTCCATGATGTAGTATCCTGCACCGGCGAACGCCATTTTTTGTAATACACCCGGACGTTTGCCGGCAGAATGACAATTTTGTTTTTCCATTGCGGGGGAATGCTTACCGGTACGTCGGTATGGGCCCGGGCAAACGGCACGAGCTTAATTTTGATTTTTCCGCCTTCGGGAATAATGAGCCGGCCCGGCTTTTGCGCCCAACGGAATTCCAACAAACTGTCCCCGGGGTGAACCCGAAAGGTAGCGGGCTCAATGCTTAATTTCAAAGGAGAACGAATTTTACCGGCCGACAGCACCGTGACCGTATCGGGAACCACCTGCATACGCCGAACGGCATATCCGTCGGGCGTAATGATTTCGGGGTTAATGTTTGTGCGAACTTGCCGGATATGCGTATATTTTTTTCGTCCCGGATTTTCGATTAAAAAACTTTTCAGCACAAGGTTGCTATCCTTAAAATACCGGAAAACAAATTTATCGGTCAATTCCTTGCTCGTGTATGGCCGGAAAGCCAAACGCAGTTCGGGTTTTTCGAAACCCGCCCGCAACCATTTCCAACCGGTGGCCCGGATTTCCAAGCGCAGCGTGTCGGTAAAGAGCGAATCGGGTAAGAGCCGGCCGCCTTGGCCGGTATAATGCACCGGAACGGATAGGTCGGTACGGTAGGTTTTGTTCATTTTCAGAACAAACCACATCAGGGCCGAAAGCAGGATAAAAAGCAATACACTCTTCAAATCGTTGTGACGCAGGAAAAAATCGCGGATATTTTGCACCCAGGTTTTACGCATCGTTCATTTTATTTTTCTCCGCAAAAAACATTCCGGGAAAGGCCTTTCGCGGATTTTTTCCCAAGATAAACAACTTAAACCATCCTTGCAAAAATCCCAAGGCATAGCCCGTTTGTTGGACAAACATCAGGAATAAGGCCTGCAAAGCAAGTAGCGGATTGGCGCTTCGCAGCATAAATTCCACATAAGCACACAGCACATAGGCCGCCCACGTCCAGCGAAAAAACCAAGGGCCGGTTACGGCCGTTAAGGTCCACAAAACAAATACTGCGGGTGCCAAATAAACCGGCGAAAAATATTGCGGAAATATGCGGGTAAGTATGGCCCTGGCCCTTCCGAAGCGCAAAACCTGTTTCCAAAAGCTGCCCAGGTTTATTCGCCGCTTGTGAAAAACCTGCAATTCCGGCACGGCCACCGTACGGAATCCCGCATCCCAAGCACGGTAAACCCACTCGGGATCTTCGCCCGGGTGCATATCCGAAAAACCGCCGATTTGTTCCCATACATCGCGGCGGACAACCATATTGAAACTACGCGGCACAAAACGTCCGGTGCTTTTTTTGGCGCCACGAATGCCGCCGGTGGTGCAAAAGGATGTCATCGTCAAATCCACAGCTTTCTGGAAGCCGGTAAAGCTTCGGTCCGATGCATCGCTTCCGCCCAGCATGCCTGCGCGAGGAAATTGTTCCACGGCCCGCATCAATTTTTCGAAATAATCCGCGGGCAAAAGCACATCCGAATCCAGGATAACAAAATACCGCCCACGGGCCCTTTCCATGGCTGCATTGCGCGCGGCGCCCGGGCCGGCGTTGGCCTGGCGAAAATAGTTTACGGGCAAATCCCCGTATTGTTCCGCAACCGGCCGGATGTTTTCGGAACTTCCGTCGTCTGCTACAATGATTTCATAAGTAGCATCCGTTTTGTCCATCGCACGGAACGAGTCCAAAAGCTCGGCCAATTCATCCGCACGGTTATACACCGGAATAATAAACGAAAAATCGATGCCGGAACCCTTTTTCATACGCTCAAAGATACGGAAAAAGCGTGGGCACGCATTTTTATTGCTTTCCGGATTTGCGCTACCTTTGCATCCTGAAAAGAAAAATGACCTATGGATTTGCGCCCGGTTCCGCCTCGACCCGAAAAAAAACCGCACCGGCTCGAAATGCACGGCGATCTACGCATCGACCCTTACTACTATTTCCGCGAGCGCAACAATCCCGATGTTACGGCGCATTTGCGGGCCGAAAACGAATATTACCGGAAAGTAACCGCCGATATTCGTCCGTTCGAAAAAAAACTTTTCGACGAACTGAAATCCCGCATCAAGCGCGAAGACCAAAGTGTTCCCTATCGTTATCACGGCTATTATTACCAAGTCCGCTATCCGCGCGATGCCGAATATCCCGTGTATTGGCGTTGGCCCGAAGGGCATGATGATGACCCTCAACTCCTGCTCGATTCCAACCGCAGGGCCGAAGGCGCCGCTTACTATCAGGTTACGGGTGTCAGGGTCAGTCCGGCCGGCGACATGCTGGCTTTCGGCGAAGATTTTACCGGAAGGCGTTTATATCAAATACGTTTCAAGGAATTGGCCTCGGGACGCATTCGCCAAGACGAAGTCTTGGAAAACACCACCGGAAGCGGCACTTTTTCCGAATGCGGACAATATTATTTCTATGTGGTCAAACATCCCGAAACCCTGCGCAGTTACCGCCTCTACCGGCACCGTTTGGGTACTTCACCCGCCGATGATGTTTTGATTTACGAAGAAACCGATGCGGAATACGACATTGCCGTAACCCGTAGCAAGTCCGACCGATATATTTGGCTGGTCATTGCGGCCAACACCACAACCGAATACCGCTACATCCGTGCCGACAGGCCTTTGGACGATTTCCGGATTTTCGAAGCCCGCAGCAAAGGCGTGGAATATTATCCTTATCATATCGCGGACGAAACCTTTCTGGTGGTAACCAACGCCGGCGGTGCCGAAAACTTTAAAATCCTGCATCGTCAAGGTTTGCAAAATCCGCAGGAAAAAATTTGGCTGGCCCACAGGCCCGATGTGCTTATCGAAGAATTGGAAGAATTCGACAATTGGGCGGCCATTGTGGAACGCAGCCAGGGGCTGACGCGTATCCGTATTTTGGATTATAAAAAAACGAAGGACGAATACATCGATTTTCCCGAAGAAACCTACACGGCCTATCTGGGCATCAATGCCGAGATGCAAAGCCGGCGTTTGCGCTACGTTTACAATTCGCTCACCGTTCCGGCCAGCGTAATGGAATACCACATCGACATGGGCCAACGGCAGGTGTTGAAGGAAGAAGAAATATCGGGCGGCTACGACAAAACGCATTACCGTAGTCGGCGGCTTTGGGCGCCCGCGCGTGACGGCCGCCGTATTCCCGTTTCCCTTGTTTGGCACGAGGACACGCCCTTGGACGGAAGTGCTCCGCTCTTGCTCTATGGCTATGGCGCCTATGGCATCACGGTGGACGATAATTTTAGTCGCAACCGGCTTTCGCTGCTCGACCGCGGCTTTATTTTTGCCATTGCCCACGTGCGCGGCGGTGAATATTTGGGCCGCCGGTGGTACGAAGAAGGTAAATTGCTTCGCAAAAAAAACACTTTTTACGACTTTATCGATGCCGCCCGTCATCTTATCGACCGGCATTATACTTCGCCCGAACGGCTTTATGCCATGGGCGGTTCGGCCGGCGGATTGCTTGTGGGTGCCGTGGCCAATATGGCACCGGAATTATTCCGCGGAATGGTGGCCCAAGTGCCCTTTGTGGATGTGCTCACCACCATGCTCGACGAAAGCATACCGCTCACCACGGGCGAATACGACGAATGGGGCAATCCGCACGATAAAACCTACTATGATTATATCAAATCCTACTCGCCCTACGATAATATAAAGCCGCAGGCCTATCCCGCCTTGCTCATTACCGCCGGCTTGCACGACTCGCAGGTGCAATACTGGGAACCGGCCAAATGGGCGGCCAAACTGCGGGATTACCACACGGGTGATGCGCCCGTTTTACTCTACACGGACATGGAAGCCGGCCACGGCGGCAAATCCGGGCGTTTCAAATCCTTGGAAGACAC